>SLSB01000607.1 GCA_007130675.1 Candidatus Hydrogenedentota bacterium
AAAGTGGCGCTCATCAACCGCGGCTTCAGCACCTTGTTTCACCGACGCCCCGTGGAGTTCGCTTTGATAGGCCCGGACGAGAGCGTTCATCCATTTGCAGCTACGAACGTTGACGTGCGGCGCTGGTATCCTCATCGTCCCGGCGACAAGACCTATGCCCCGCTCGTGCACACGATAGCCTTCCAGACAAGCATTCCGGACGCCATGCCCCCTGGCCACTATTCCCTGGGGCTTTGGCTGCCCGACAAATCCGAACGGCTACGGATGAATCCGGATTACGCCATTCGCGTTGCCAACGGCGATGTGCCTTTTTGGAAGTCCATAGATGGAAGATATGGAATTAACCTCTTGGGGGTTGTTCATGTTCTCCCACAAGAATAATGTAAGCATCTCGTGAAGTACATGGCCTTTTTCTAGGGAGCGGCCAGGCGCGGGCGGGATGGTTGCGTGTTGGGAATCAGGTCAGGAGTCGGCCCCGCGAAGGCGCCGTTCTTGTTCGCCCTACATGCTATGGCGGTGTTGGCCCAACAAACGCGAAAACCCGGAAGATGCGCATCACCGGGCGCTTACAATATAATGCCGCCATGGCCTTGTGCTTGCGGGGCCTCTATTTGGCGTGACAGGAGCATCATTGTGCGGCTTTTCCTTAATAAACATAACGTGTGGCATGTGATCTTACCGGCGGTGCTCCTCACGGCCTTGTGGGCTGGTGTCAGCGGGGCCGCCCAAAATGTTGCCCCGGAGGCCACGATCCTGGCAAGCGGCGAATACAGCGACGCCTATCGGGCGGCGAATACCGCCAATGGGTTCATACCGGCGCCAGGCTCGCGGGCGGACGCGAATGCAGCATGGTGTCTGCCCGCAAACGAGGCGGCCGGCGCGACCCTGACCTATAGCTGGTCAAGTCCTGTGACGATTGCAGTCGTCGTTTATTACGGGCGCACCGCTTGGCGTTGGGACGAGAATTTCCTCGAGCTTGAGATTTATGCAGGCATGAGCGATGTCCCTATTGGCATTTCTGCATTGCGCAAGGGGCATGGGCCGCAGCCGATATCACTTGAAACGCCGTTTGAAACGGATACTCTGACACTACGCTTTACCCGTGCGGACATGGGCCCGAATCCGGGCGCTTCCGAGATCGCCTTGTATGCCGCCTCGCCGGAACCTGAACAGCTTGGCGCGTTCCGGCCGGCGCCGGGCGAACCGGTGATGTATGAAGAATCGCCGGCGCTGGCCGGACGGGTGTGGGACCGCGGATTCGGCTTTACCGACATGCTGGTGATCGAGCGGCACGAACTGAACCCATCCCATGTATACACCTACCACAACGAAGATTTCCGCCCGGGCGGCGGCTTGTATCGCATGCATGGCACTGGTGAACTCGAGCAGCTCCTCGATGCCGGAGAGGGGCAATTGCTTGACGTAGACCTCTGCTACGATGGCCGCGAGATTCTTTTTAGCTGGCGGCGTGACGTTTCCACGCCCTACCAAGTCTTTCGGATGCCGCTTGAAGGAGGCATGCCGGTTCAACTGACTCAGGGCGCGCACTACAATTTCAACCCGTGCTGGCTGCCTGACGGCAACATCGTATTTCTGTCCACCCGCGAGAGCGCCTATGCCTATTGCTGGGATTCGCCGGTTGGCGTCCTGCACCGCATGAACAGGGACGGTGGAGAGGTAACGCGCATTTCCGCGAACTACCTTAACGACTTCACGCCGATGGTGCTCGAGGATGGCCGCATTATCTACAGCCGCTGGGAATATGTGGACCGGCCCGCCATTCCGATACAGAGTCTGTGGACCATCCACCCGGACGGCACCAATCTCCAGGTGTTCTTCGGGAATCGCGTGCTGAGTCCGGCCACGTTCATGGAAGCCCGTTCGATTCCTGGCACGGACAAGGTGTTGTGTCTGCTGACCGCGCACAATGGCCCATGCCGCGGCGGTGTGGGAATCATCGACAGGCGCCTGGGCGTAAACGCGCAAGCGGCGATTCGCAACATCACGCCGGAAGTCGACATCGGGCGGGTGGATGAAGGTGACGGCAACGCCGTACGGGGCGGCTATGAGAATCCCTATCCCATCAACGACAGTCATTTCCTGGTCTCGCTGCTGGGCGACATCGTTGTGCGCGACTACGACGGCACCGAATTCGCCACCCTCCTCGCCGCGCGCGACAACGGACTCGGGTTTTACAACCCGCGTCCCATCCGCCCGGTGACACGGCCACCGGCATTGCCCTCGGTGACCCCCGTTTCACACACGCTCGATGACAAGCCGCCCGTGGCCCGAATCTACCTGCAGGATGTCTACCAAGGTCTCGCGCCGCATGTGGCGCGCGGTGAAGTCGCGGCCATTCGGGTGGTCGAGGAGGTGGCCAAGCCCATCGAGATAAGTCCGGCGTTGCGCGCTTTCGGCTTTCAATTTCCCGTGGTTTCGGCGGGTGCGACATACGCCCCCAAGGCTGTCTGGGGCGAAACACCTGTGCAACCCGATGGGTCGGCCGCCTTCGAAGTGCCCGCGAATACGCCACTCTATTTCATGGCTCTGGACAAACATGGGCGCGCACTTCAGCGCATGCGCAGCTTTACCCATTTCGTGCCCGGCGAAACTCAGACCTGTATCGGATGCCACGAAGACCGCAACACGGCCCCAACCTTGCGCAGGCCTCCCACAGCCTTTTCCGAATTGCCGCGGCCACTCGAAACACCCGAGTGGGGAAGAGGCGGTTTCAGTTACCGCCATGTGGTGCAGCCCGTACTCGACCGGCACTGTGTGTCTTGTCACAATGCAAACACACCGCAAGGCGGCGTTGACCTGTCCGGAGATCTAACCGATTTCTTCAATGTGTCCTACGAAACCCTCGTCCGCATGGGCACCCCGGCCGAAGACGCGATGAGAGGGTCTGCTGCACAGGGGGATTTCAGAAACCCGTTTACCAACTGGATATCCACGTACAACGGCTCCGAAGCTAATATTCTCGAGATCACTCCCAACTATTGGGGCGCGCCCGCCAGCCCGCTGGCGGACTTGATCTTGTCGGGACACCCCGACGCACACGGGATTCCACGCATACGCCTGAATGACGATGAACGCCGCAGGGTGTTTGCCTGGATAGACCTGAATGTTCCCTATTACGGCACCAGTGATTCAAATCACCGGGAACGCATCGGCTGCCGGCAAATGTGGCCAGAGGAGTTCGAGCCCGTATTTCATGAGGTGACCGCACGGCGCTGTATCTCCTGTCACGGCGCCGATTCGGATGGCGCGGCCGCGATACCGCGCAAGTGGTATCTGCGCGTCAGCGCGCCGGAAAAAAACAACTTCCTGCTGGCGCCGCTTGCGCGTGCCGCGGGGGGCACGGAAGCGTGCGGCGAGGCCATCTTCGCCACCACCGATGATCCCGACTACCAAGCCATTCTCCACAGTTTTGCGTCCATCCGAGAACTTCTAGCCGAGATCCCGCGCATGGACATGATACCTCCAGCAGAAGGAAGCATCTGTTGCCCGGTGACGGCTTCGGAAGACCGCTCGTCCGCACACATCGCAGCATATAGCCCTTAACGGCGCATACAGCATGCGACGACTCTCGCGAACGGAGTATTCGCGTTGGCAGGCACTGTCCGACAACGTTGCGATGACGGGCAGCCATTCGCCGCAAGCCGAGTCTTCGATCGATCCTAGTGAGCATCTGCTGAAGTACATGGTTGCCGTCGACCTTCGCATCCTAACTTTGCGCGACACATATTCCGTAGCCTGGTTTGGGAAGCGGTGAGAAAGAAATCTTGGCAGGAGAACAGGTTGAGACGATGCGCCGATTGGACGCGGCCTCGAAGTGTAGGGTCCGGTCCCACGTTGCGCGGGATGCCGGACGTCCGGGATTCCAGATGACTGGCACGAGACCAGGCGCTACATGGAAGAACATTGATAAGGAGACACGGGCCTTAGATGTTGAAAATTGTCCTTTGAAACTGGCCGCGTGGGTCTCTATGATAGTGGAATTCCTGCCCGAACTGGCCGCGGGCAGGGCCGTTTGCGACAGGGTGGCCAACGTCTGTGAGGAGACGAGAGCATAGCGCTCTTGCCGTGCCTGGTTCCACGGAAACGCGATTGGGTGGTCTTTTGTCCACGAGGACCCCGCAACACATAGGAGAGTCAGTCGATGAAGCATTCCACGCGGCGCAGTTTCTTGAAGAAGAGTGTGGCGGGCGCTTTGGGGGCCTCGGCGGCCCCGATGGTCCTTCGCTCGGGCGTCTTGGCCAGCGCAGGCAACCCCGGCGCAAACGACCGGATTGTCATCGGAGGAATCGGCATAGGCGTGATGGGCAGGAGCCATATGCGCTCGTTTGCGGGCTACGAGGACGTCCGGATCGCCGCGGTAGCGGATGCGGACATGCGAAAGGCCAACGCCGCCGCCGAGGGACTCGATGCGGATGCGTACCAGGACTACCGCCATATCCTCGACCGGGACGACATCGACGCGGTCATCATCTCGACCCCGCACCACTGGCATGCGCTGCAGACGATTCACGCGGCCCAGGCAGGCAAGGACATCTATTGCGAGAAGTGCTTCTCGCACACCATCCGCGAGGGGCGGCTCATGGTCGAGGCTGTCGAGAAGTACGGGCGGGTCTTGCAGACCGGCACGCAGCAGCGCTCGGGCGAAAGGGAATACACCGGGTGCATGCTGGTGCGCAATGGCCGGGCCGGAAAAGTCGAGCGGGTGGTGGCCCATCACTATCTCAGTCCGTGGGTGAACGGTCTGCCCGAAGAACCCGTTCCCCCGGAACTCGACTGGGATATGTGGTGCGGGCCGGTGCAACCGCACCCCTACAATCACCGCCTCACCGCCGATACACCGGATTTCACCTATGGCGCCTGGTACTCGACACGGGCCTTCGGCGGCGGTGAGTTCTCGTGTTTCGGCCCGCACGGCCTCGATGTCATACAGCGGGCGCTCGGCATGGATGAGAGCGGTCCGCTCGAGGTGTGGACCGAAGGCGAGCCGTTCGAATCCGTGATTTACCGGCCCGACACCTTTCCCGACCAACCCTGCACCCAGTGCCACAGCAGTCTCAAGGGGCTGTATCCAAAGCTCTTCATGCGCTTCCCCGGTGACGTTATCGTCGAGTTTGGCGACGACATCAACTCGGGCGGGCATTTCATTGGTGAACATGGCACGATTACCATCAAGCGTAATCACTTGAGCTCGGACCCCGAGGAATTGATCGAAGAACCGCTCGAAGATCCGGAAATCGAGCTGTATCGCAGCGAGCACCATCACAGAAACTGGCTGGATTGCATCAAGACCCGGGAAAACCCCGTTGCGCACGCCGAAGTGGGCCATCGCGTGGCCACGCTGATTCACTTGGGCAATATCGCCCGCTGGGTAAGCGAAGTCACCGGGGAAACCGGGAACCGTCTGCAGTGGGACTCCGAGGCCGAGCGCTTCACCAACTGCGAATGGGGCAATCATTTCCTCGACCGGCCCCGGCGCGCGCCGTACGATCTCCCGGAAACTATTTGAGGAAGGACACAATCGCCCGCGGGCGTTTGAAGGGCAGATGTCGAAGAGCAGCTTCGCTGAAGGGTTGCGAATACATGCATCTCTCCGCGGAGCCTTGTGATAGGGAATAAAGACCAAAGGAGGTGGCGCAAGTGAGAATCCTTCGGCTTTCCAAGACAAACGAATCCTTGCGATTTCAATCGAGCCGCGAGTCCCGATGCATCTCTACGTCCGCGGCCTGGCTCCTCGCCGCTCTGGTCCTGTTGTCCCCGGTCGCCTTTGCGCAAGACGCTTTGCCGGATGGGGCTGGGCTGCGCATCGGCTGGGCAACCTCGGATATCACCCCGGACGGGCCGGTGGTCCTTACCGGCTTCTCGCGGGCGCGCATCTCCGAAGACGTGATGGACCCCATCACGGCAACAGCGCTGGTGCTCGAGCCGATCGAAAATGGCGCTGCCGCCGACGCGGTGGTCATGGTTTCGTGCGACTTGATCATGATTTCCGGCGAGCTGCGCGACCGCGTGCGGGCCAGAGTGGGGGAGTTGGTCCCGGAACTTAATGCGACCTCGATAATCGTAAATGGAACGCACACCCACGTCGGGCCCGAGTTCCGCACGACGCCGGACATCGCCGAGATGCTGGCCGAGCACGGGGTGGACGTCCCGCACGAGTGGTCCCGGTGGGGCATTGCCTTGGACGCGATGACTCCGCCCGAATACGTCGAGTTTGCGGCCGGGCGTATCGCTGAAGCCATCGCCCGCGCATGGGAAGGGCGTGCGCCGGGCGGAGTAAGTTTCGGCCTGAGCCATGCCGTGGTGGGCGGCAACCGCATCACACGGTATGCCGACGGCAGCAGCCGCATGTATG
>SLSB01000216.1 GCA_007130675.1 Candidatus Hydrogenedentota bacterium
ACGCCGATGAAGCGCGTTGCGATACTCGTCAACAGTTGTTCCATCCGCAAATGCAGCTGCAGGTGGGTTTCCGCCTCGCGCCGCCGCGAGATGTCGCGCGCGATCCCCACCATGCCGATGGAACAGCCGTTCTGGTCCAATACGACATTGGTGCTCGTCTCGACGGGCAAGATGCAGCCGTCCTTGGTTAGGACATCGTACTCGATGGCGAACTTGTTTCCTTGGGCGATGCACGCCGAGATCTCGCGAAGAGCGCGCTCGCGGTCATGGGGCGCGATAAGATCAAGGACGGTCGGGCAGGCCTGGCAAAGCTCGTCAACGCTGCTGTAGCCGAGCTGTTCGGCCGTGATTGCGTTCGTCAGAATGATCTTGCCCGAGAGGTCGAGAAAGATGATGGAATCAGGGGCCGTTTCAACGAGATACCGGTAACTCTCGTCTTGCCCGGCGAGCGTTTCGGAAAGCGCCTTACCCTCGGGTGCTTCCCGGATGCGCAGAATCAGGAAGGCGCCCGTCCGCGGCCCTCCCTCGACGTAAAACAGTCTCGAGATCGCAGTAAAAGAGTCGCCATCGCTTTTTGCATGGCGCGTTTCTTGGGTCATGGCGCCCTGTTCTTTCGCGCGCTCGAAACATTCATCCCACGTGAGCGACTGTGGCAGCAGAAACTCGGTGACGCTCCGGCCGCATACCGTATCGTGTCCGCAGCCATGCATTTCGGCAAATGACCTGTTGGCATAGCGGATTATGCCTTCCTCCGAGAAGATGCACAGTCCTTCACTGGCGCACTCGGCTGCATGGGCCAACATCGCCGCGAGGCTCTCATGGTCGTTTTCCCGCGCGAGAACGCGCTCGAGTGCGGCGAACCGGTCGCGAAGTTCGGGAGACAGGGCCTCGAGAGCCATGCCGCTATGCACAGGATCGGGCATGCCTGTACCTCTACGTTGCAGACGCAGCGCCCGGAGGCGTTAACGTTCGACTCCACCGCACTCGCGTCATGCGATCAACAAACCGCGTCACTGGCCTCACTATAGTAGAGCAGCTTTCGGGAAGCAAGCGCAGCCGCGGTCGGCGGCGAGAGCATTCCCGGGCGCTGGCGGTCCAGAACTTCCGCATCAGCCCTGTGCTTCCTATAAGACCCATAGCTCCCATCGGATCTATGCGGCTGAGCCACTGGGTCTTCGATAAAGACGACGCCAATGGCCTTCTATCGAGGACTCGGCTGGCGGGATTTCCCGGCAGATTGCCGGCAACTCAAATTTGACTTGCGGCGCGAAAATGCGCTAAGCTACCGTGCTTTATGCGCAGGGGCATGAAAAGCGGGATAGGGTTCGCAAGAAGACCCGCGGCCTGATGAGTGTCTCTCCGTGGTAAAGTGAATGCCGAAGTGAACGGCAATGCGGGCAATGAAAGGGTAACTGAGAAGGACAGTCATGGGCAGGTATACGGGACCGAAACATAAGCTGTGTCGTCGTTTGGGATCATGCGTGTGGGGCGACGGGAAGTGCCCGTCGATCAAGCGGCCGTATGCGCCGGGGCAACATGGCCAGACGTTGCGGCGCAAAACCACGGTGTATGGCCAGCAGTTGAATGACAAGCAGCGCATTCAGACGCATTATGGGCTGCTCGAGAAACAGATGCGGCGCACATTTAACAAGGCCCAGCGCATGGGCGGCGTCACAGGCTCGAATCTGCTCATGCTGCTCGAGTCGCGCTTGGATTCGGTGGTGTACCGGCTGGGCTTTGCCCGCACCATGCATCAGGCTCGCCAGATCGTCTCGCATGGCCATATTCTCGTGGATGGACAAAAGTGCAACATGCCTTCGTTTCAGGTCAAGCCGGGCATGACGGTCAGCGTCAAGGAAAAGAGCCGCAAGGTTCCCGCGTTGGCCGAAGGCGCGGCGAATCCGCCTGCCGTCATTCCCGAATACCTCGAGCGCGCCCCCGAGTCTTTCGAGGGCAAGATGACGGCTACGCCGAATCTCGAAACCATCCCGTTCAAACCGGACACGGCCGGGATTATCGGGTTCTATTCGCGGTAAACCGCGAAATAGTGTTTTAGCGGGCGGGCCGTTGACACGGCTCGCCCGTTGTATGTTTGCCAGCGCCGCGGGTGGCGCATTTCGCCGCGGCATGTGATGAACCATGGCGATATCGCTCCCCACATTGACGGCCGTCGAGAAGGTTGCGCGTGTTTTGGACGAGGCCCCCGGCCGCCGGGCCGAGGTGGCGGGCCCCTGGGGCTCGGGCAAGACCCTTATTGCCGCGCAGCTCGCGCAGCGCCGCAACCGTCCTCTCCTGATCGCCGCACCGGGCCGGGCCGAAGCCGACGCCGTCTATGAAGACCTTTGTTCGTTTCTTCCCGAGGAGCTGTGCCTGTCGTTTCCGGCCTGGGAAGTGCGCCCCACCGATGCCATGAATCCGGCTGACGACATTGTCGCCGAGCGCCTGAATGTGCTCACACGATTGTCGGATGCATTCGAGAGCGGCGCGCCGGTCGCGTGTGTGGCGCCGGTTCAGGCCTTGTTGCAGCGTGTCATGCCCCGTACACGGCTTGCCGCAACACGCATGACGCTGCGTGTGGGAAGCGAATACGATCTCGACAGTCTGCTCGTGAAACTCATCGAACTGGGATACGAGCGCGAACTCATGGTCGAGCAGCGGGGCCAGATGAGCCTGCGCGGCGGTATCTTTGACATTTTCCCCATTGCCAGCGAGTTGCCGGTCAGGATCGAGTTTTTCGGCGACGAAATCGAATCGATTCGGCGTTTCGAGCCCGAAACCCAGCGCAGCATCGGCCGGTGCGACAGTGTGCCCGTTCTTCCCCGCTCCGAAAAACGCATGTTGCAACAGGGCGCTGAGAGCGCGCAGTTGAGCACGTTCTTCGATTATTTGCCCGACTCGACGCTCGTTGCGCTTGACGAACCCGCGCGCATTGCCGAAGAGGCCCACGCGGCCGCTTCGCTATGCGGGGACGAGCGGTATTTTGTTGCGTGGAGCCACATCGAGGAAACGCTGCGCGGTTTCACCTGCGTCATGCTGACGCAGGTCTCACTGAGACGCGATAACAACGTGCCCCGCGTTGCGGCGCCGATGCGCTCGATCACGGGGTGGGAGCGCGATCGCCAGGCATTTTGGGAGCAACTCACCCGATGGGACGCCGACGGCTACCGGGTGCGCATCTTGTGCGCGAACACGGGCGAACGCCGCCGCCTTTACGAACTCCTCGAGGAACGCGGCTACCGCATCGGTCAGGATTCGTTCGATCTGGGGGTCGACATTGGCCGGTTGCGCGGCGGCTTCACGTCGCCCGCCGACAAGCTTGCGGTGTTAAGCGAACGCGAGATGTTCGGACGGCACTACGTGCGCAGGCAGCGGCGGCGGTTCGAGGCGGGGGCGTCGATCACATCGTTCGACGACCTCAAGGCGGGCGATTATGTCGTGCATTCCCGCCACGGCATCGGCCGCTATCTGGGGTTGCGGCGGTTCGAGGGCAAGGCAGGCGATTTTCTGGCGCTGCAATACCGCGCGGGCGACAAGCTCTACCTGCCCGTCACGCATATCGACGAAGTGCAGAAATACGTCGCGGGCGAGGGGGCCGTGCCGCGTGTCGACAAACTCGGCGGCGCGACGTGGGCCCGCACGCGGGCGCGCGTCAAGAAGGCCGTGCGGGATATGACCGAGGACCTGCTCAAACTGTACGCGGCGCGCGCTACGCGCAGCGGCCATGCATTCTCGAAAGACACGCACTGGCAGGAGGAATTCGAGGAAGCGTTCGAGTACGAGGAAACGCCCGACCAAGCCCGCGCCATCATCGAGGTCAAACGCGACATGGAATCCGAGAAACCCATGGACCGGCTCCTGTGCGGCGACGTGGGGTTTGGCAAGACCGAGGTGGCCATCCGGGCGGCGTTCAAGGCGGTGATGGACGGTAAGCAGGTGGCGGTGCTCGCGCCCACCACCGTCCTGGCCGAGCAGCACTACATCACCTTCAGCGAGCGCATGGCGGATTATCCCGTTGCCGTCGAGATGCTCAGCCGCTTCCGGAGACCCCAGCAGCAGAGAGCTACTATCGAGCGCCTTAAATCGGGCGAGGCCGATATCGTGATCGGCACCCACCGGCTCACATCGAAAGACGTCGCGTTCAAAGACCTCGGGTTGGTGATCGTCGACGAGGAGCAACGGTTTGGGGTCGCGCAGAAGGAAAAATTCAAGCAGCTCAAGACCACGGTCGACATACTGTCGATGAGTGCAACGCCTATCCCCCGCACGCTCAACATGGCGCTGCTCGGCGCGCGCGACATGAGCGTTATCAATACGGCGCCCAACGACCGGCTCCCGGTGCATACCTGCATCGAAGCGTTTGACGAGCAGCTCATCCGCGAGGCCATCGAACGCGAACTCGCCCGGGAAGGACAGGTCTTCTTTCTGCACAACCGTGTCCAGACCATCCTGCCGTATGCCACCCTGGTGCGCAAACTTGTGCCGCCGGCGCGCGTGGCGGTGGCCCACGGGCAAATGCGCGAGCGCGATCTCGAGGACATCATGTCCGCGTTCGTGCGGCGCGAGGTCGATGTACTGGTGTGTACCACTATCATCGGCTCGGGGATCGATATCCCGAATGCCAACACCTTGATTGTCACAAATGCAACGCAATTCGGCCTTGCCGAGCTGTATCAGTTGCGCGGCCGCGTCGGGCGCTACAAACACCGCGCTTTCGCCTATCTGCTGGTGCCGGGCGACCGCGCCCTGAGCGAGGAGGCCCAGCAACGTCTCAAGGCCCTCGAAGAATTCTCGGCGCTGGGGTCGGGATTCCGCATTGCCATGCGCGACCTCGAGATCCGCGGCTGCGGCAACATTCTGGGCGCCGAGCAGCATGGCCATATCGCCGCCGTAGGGTTCGACGCCTACACCAACCTGCTCGAAGAAACCGTCAACGAACTCAAGGGCGAGCCGGTCAAGCAGCGTATGTTGCCCCCCTTCGAGATTGCCATTGACGCCTACATCCCCGCCGAGTACGTGCCCTCCGAGGCCCAGAAAATGACCCTGTACAAGCGCATCGCCGGGGCACGTTCCGAGGACGAAGTGACTGAGCTGTCAGACGAAATCGCTGATCGTTTCGGGAAACCGCCCGCCCCCGTGCGGCGGCTCCTCGAGCTGATGCGCCTGCGCGCCATCGGAGCCGAAGCCGGCGTTGCGCGGATGGCGGCCTCTCGGCAGACGGTGACGGTCGAGTTCGATTCGGCCCGGTTTCTCAGCCGCAAAGCGCGCGCAACGCTCGAACACACTTTTGGCGCGGGGCTCACATTCGCCTGGCAGGATCGGCCCTCGGCGGTGTTGGCATTTCCGGAGAGCGAGGAGCCGCTCAGCGCAGCAGCCCTCTTCCTCAATGCACTAGCCCGCATATCTGACCAAATCAAGCACGCCTGAGTTGGTGAGCTGTGCGGGTTATGGCCGCGCGTGTCGACAGGCCGCCCACGTTCAGGACACCTGGGCGCAGGCCTCGAGAAGCTCACGGACCGCTTGCACCATGTCAGCGGCCTTATAGGGTTTCGGGACGAAACGGATGCGCTCGTCATGCTGCATGGCAGGCGTGACCGTGTCGGTGCCATATCCGCTTGAGATAATGCACGGCAAGGTTGGCTCGTGTTCGCGCAGGCATTGGAGTGCCGCCGCGCCCCCCATGCCCGGCATGAGAAGATCCATCACGACAAGCGCAATGCGTTCGCGGTGGTCGTGGAACACGTCGATGCTTTGTTCGCCGGTTTCCGCCGACAAGACCGTGTACCCCTCGGCCTCGAGCAGATCGCGGACGAGATTCTGCATAAAAACCTCGTCATCGACCACGAGTATGGTCTCATGGCGGCGTTCTCTTGCGGTGCGGCCTTTCGCGGGGGTGGGTGCCTCCGGCTGCGGGCGGCTCACCGGGGACGTGCCTGAAGCGGGAAGGTAGACCTCGATGCGCGTGCCGTTGTCTGGCTCCGAATCCACACGGATGGCCCCGCCGTGCGCCTCGACCACCCCATACACCACGGACAACCCGAGGCCGTAGCCTTCGGTGTGGGTCTTGGTCGTGAAGAACGGCTCGAAGATATGGCGCAGCACATCGGCGGGCATGCCGCAACCATCGTCCTCGATACTGACGCGCACATAGGAACCCGTCCCCTCGAGGCTGAGTTGAGCACGGGCGCTCTCGTCGATATCGACAAGGTCGGTGGCGATACGAATCACGCCCTGGCCCTGGATCGCGTCGCGCGCATTAATCAGAAGATTCAGGAGCAACTGGTTGATCTGGTCCAGATCAACTCTCGTTGGGGCAAGGTTGGCGGCAGGCTCGAATTGCACGCTGATATTCGGGTCAACGCCGAGTGACAACA
>SLSB01000491.1 GCA_007130675.1 Candidatus Hydrogenedentota bacterium
GGCGCCAGGAGCATCCCCGCGGGGAAGATGGCGGTGCAAGCCGATTATCGGAAGGGTTTTGCATGACGTTTGCGCTGTTGTGGTCTATACTGGCTCGGGGTACTCGTTTTGCACCGGCCAGACGAAAGGAGCGGCTCATGGCATCGAAAGGTTCCAGACATCGCAACCGGAGGCCCAAATATCGTGTTGGCGAGCCGCCGGGCACACTCAAGACCGACCCGAACGCGCTGCCCCCAAGCCTGCATATCATCGCGTACGGACCAGAAAGCTATAGGGAAATCGAGGAGCCGAACCTAGATAACGTCGCTGACCTGCGCAAGCAATGGCCTGTGGTCTGGCTCAACATCGATGGAATTGGCGACGCGGACACGCTGATGAGACTGGGGCGGGTGTTCGACATCCACCGCCTGGCGCTCGAGGATTTGGTTACGGTGCACCAGCGCGCGAAGACCGAGGATTATGGCAACCGGCTGTTCGTAATTGTGCGGATGCTCGAGAGCGGCGAGGCCGCGCACACCGAGCAGTTGAGCATCTTCCTGGGCAATGGGTTCGTGGTGACCTTTCAGGAGCACCCCGGAGACTGCCTCGATCCTCTCCGGAAGCGGATACGAGAAGGTCTTGGCCGCGTGCGTACCATGGGCGCGGATTATCTTGCCTACTGCATCATCGACACGGTGGTCGATGCCTTCTTTCCGTATCTGGACGATTTGAGCGACAAACTCGATACGCTCGAGGACGATGCATTGAGCCGTCCTGGGCCGGATATCGCGGCGCGCATTCACGAGGCCAAGCGCAACCTGCTCGTCTTGCGCCGGGCCATGGCTCCCATGCGTGAGGCGCTGAGCATGCTGCTGCAAGATACGCATCACATGACAGATGCCACTCGAATGTATTTGCGCGATTGTTACGACCACAGCATCATGTTGCTTGATATGATCGAATCCTACCGCGAATTGGTGGGCAGCTTGCTCGACGTCTACCTCTCGAGTGTGAGCAACCGCATGAACGAGATCATGAAGGTGCTCACGCTGATCGCGACCATCTTCATCCCGCTGAGCTTTCTCACGGGGATTTACGGCATGAACTTTGACCCCGAGGTTTCCCCGTGGAACATGCCCGAGCTCCAGATGCGCTACGGCTATCCGGTCTTTCTGGGGATTGCCGGCGCGGTTGCGGCGTTTCAACTGTTCATGTTCTGGAGACACGGCTGGCTGAGCAGCAGTCCGGCCAAGAAAGCTCGAGTGAAATCTTCGGACGGCGACGCCGCGCCGTGAGAGGCCATTCTGCCCC
Source organism: Candidatus Hydrogenedentota bacterium (assembly GCA_007130675.1). Taxonomy (GTDB): domain Bacteria; phylum Hydrogenedentota; class Hydrogenedentia; order Hydrogenedentales; family SLHB01; genus UBA2224. The sequence continues at coordinate 1,291 of SLSB01000491.1, forward strand.
TCAGCGCTTCGCTGTTTGTGCCTCGGCTTGCTGATATAATCGCGGCGTGCTCGCCGCGCTACTGGAGAAGTCCATGGCAACGTTGTATCTTGTGCCGACCCCCATCGGCAATCTCGAAGACATGACCTATCGCGCCGTGCGCATCCTTACCGAGACAAGTGCTCTGGCTTGCGAAGATACCCGCCGCACACGTGTGTTGCTCGACCACTACGGCATTCCAAAACCCAAGACTTTGTTCTCATATCACGAACACAACGAACCCGCAGCCGGAAAACGCATTTTGGGCCTTCTCGATGCCGATGTAGAGGTCGCCGTATGCACGAATGCGGGCTATCCGGGGGTGAGCGACCCCGGGTTCCGCATCGCCGCCGTGGCGATCGAGGCCGGACACGACGTCATTTCGTTGCCGGGGGCGAGTGCGGTGCATGTCGCCCTGATGCAGTCGGGTTTGCCCTCCTCGAGTTACGTATTCAAGGGGTTTCCGCCCAGGAAAACCGGTGCGCGCCGCAGGTTCCTGGCCATGGAAGCCAATCTCCCGCACACCATTGTGCTTTACGAATCGCCCTACCGCATCAGCGCGCTGCTGGCCGACGCGCTCGAGGAACTTGGCAACCGAAAAGCGGCCGTCTGCATCGAACTGACCAAAATGTACGAAGACGTGCGGCGCGGCTATCTCGCCGATTTGGCCAGGACCTTCTCGAACACCAAGGTCAAAGGCGAGATCACGGTGGTCATTGCTGGAAACCATCCCAAGTTTCTCGGTAACGAGGCGGCCGCGGAGGATAGGGAAGGGCGCTGAAGGTCTGTTTTCCGCCGGGGGGGTTGAAAAAGGGGGCGCTTTCTTCGCATTATTAGGCACATAGGAGCGAGGGGGATGGCGTGCATTCCCGGTTCGAGGGCGGATGACGGTGCATTCTGACCGGTTTATGCACAGTTCTGCATTGCCCGAAACGCTGTACCATTCACACGGCGCCCCTTCGGGGAGGCTGTCGAGGCCATAAGCGCCGCAGGCAGCATGACAAAGGAGAAGCAGGCACCATGGCGTACAAAGAAGCGCGAAAAAAGAGCGAACTCTCGATGAACCCGCGCATCGAGCGCGACCGCGAGATGATCGTCGAGGCCCGCAAGAAAGGCAAAGGCGCACTCGCGGGGGTATTTGTCCGGCTTTCGGGTCCGGGATGGTTGCAGAGTGCCATCACCCTTGGGGGCGGGTCGCTGTCCTCGAGCATGTATCTGGGCGTACTGGGCGGATTTGCCTTCTTGTGGCTGCAGCCGCTGGCCATGATCGCGGGCATCATCATGCTCAGCGCCATCTCGTATGTGACACTGAGCACCGACGAGACCCCGTTGAAGGCCATCAACCGGCACGTCAACCCCGTGTTGGGCTTCGGCTGGCTGTTTGCCTCGATGACCGCGAACATTGTCTGGTCGATACCGCAATATTCGCTGGGCATGGCCTCGTTGCGCCAAAACCTGTTCGAAGGGATCCTCGGCGATGCCGGGTTGTTGGGCGGCGCGGGTCTCTATGTGTCGGCACTGATCATTCTGTGCGTTGCCATGTCCGCGGGCATGCTGTACAGCGTGGGCGGGCGCGGCGTAAAGATTTTCGAAATTATGGTCAAGTGTCTCGTAGGGATGACGGTTCTCTGCTTCATCGCCGTTGTCGTCAGGCTCTTGGCGACGCGTGAGATTATCTTCGGCGACGTCGTCAGCGGTTTCATTTTTCACCCCCTGCTGCTTCGAGAGCCCGTGACAGCATTCTCCGAGCAGATCGCTTTGGTGGCGCCCGCGTTCCAGAACTTCTGGTCCGATATGATTGTCGGCCAGCAGCGCGACGTCATGATCAGCGCGGGCGCAACGGCTGTCGGCATCAACATGACCTTCCTGCTGCCCTATTCGATGCTGCGTAAAGGCTGGGATCGCGAATTTCGCGGTCTGGCCATCTTCGACTTGTCGACGGGGTTGTTTTTCCCGTTCCTGCTTGCCACAAGCTGCGTGGTCATTGCGTCTGCCAGCCAGTTTCACGCTACGCCCGCCAATGGGTTCATTCCGCTGACGGAAGAGCAAAGCGTGGACGAAATGGGCGCGGTGGTTGACGCGGACGGAGCCGTCGTGGAGCCGCCGGCAAATCTGGTTGGACCCTACCGGGCCTTGATGCGTGACCGCATCATGATGGAAGGGCCCGCGCAGATCTTCGCCGGAGTCCCCGAAGAACGCAAGGAACTCGTCGTCATGCGGATCAATGCTGCGCTGGTGGCCTTGGCCGAGGAAGAGAATATCCAGCGCCGAGCCGAGGCAGAGCAAACCGGCCTTGATGCGATCGATATAGAAAGCATCACGCTTGATACCGTATCCATCACGCCGCTGTACACGGATGTCGGCATGGAGCTGCTTTCGTATACCGGTCAGGGGATATTCTTGAACGCCTTGATTCCGGAAATGTCCGAAGCCGATCGCCGGATGGCAGCGATGCTGGTGCGGCGCGATGCGTTCAATCTGGCGGAGGCCTTGGCGCCCATTACCGGCGATCAATTTGCGAGATACGTCTTCGGGCTGGGTGTAATGGGCATGGCCATGGGCGCATCGACCATGCTGATGCTCATCAACGGCCTGTGCTTCTGTGCGCTGCTCGATGTTCCCGCCAAGGGCTGGCAGCAGCGCGTCGGCATGCTGATGCCCGTGGTGGCCATTGTCGTGCCGCTGTTCTGGAGAGGCGCGTTCATGTGGCTGGCCGTGCCGACGTCGGTGTTCGCCATGACGCTTCTGCCGTTCGCCTACTTGTCGTTCTGGCTGCTGATGAACCAGAGAAAATACTTGGGTGCCGACGCGCCCGTAGGACCCAAACGAATCCTGTGGAACGTGCTCTTGGCGTTTTCGACCGTTCTCGCATGCATCGGCGCGTTCTGGAGCATCTACTCGAGGCTCGGGATGACCGGCGCGATGGTCGTCATCGGCATCTTCGTGGTGCTCCTTGTTATCGGCCACTTCCTGCGTGAAAAGGTCGAGATAGAAGTCAAAGCGTAACGCGCCACCGAAATACACGCTGAGATAACAAAGCCCCGCACCCCGCGGGGCTTTGTTCTTGCCGTGTGTTTTACTCCCTCGGGCCGAATGGGTAGCGCAGGCGTCTCGCCTGCATTCTTAGCGCTGCAGGACAGCCCCCTCGGCGGCCAGACGCCCGCGCCAACAATTTTTTTCTGGAATGACTCGACGTCTTTCCCTGGGTGCCGAAGGCACGCCATAGCGTAGCCCCGGGTGGCAACCCATAAGCGCTAAGATAATCATGAACTCATCCATCTTGAACGGCAAATCGGCGCACATGTTCTTTAAGACAAGAACCGCTAAACAGATTTCGCCGTCCATATCACCGCGATCGGCAGGAAACTGCCCTGTACTGGCGCTTATGGGAGGGAAACTCGTGAACCTGCATATGCAAACACGTCCAGTCCCCGAGTGCCGAAGGCACGCCACAGCGTAGGCCCCGGGTGGCAACCCGGGGACTCGGATATCCAAACACGTCCAGTCCCGCAAGGGACGGCAGAAAAATGCCCATTATGCGCCCTGTCATATTGAGAACTGATCCGTCTCTGCCGTCCCTTGCGGGACTCATGTTGTGGTGCAATCTCGGGTCCCCGGGTTGCCACCCGGGGCTATTTTCTATCGTGCCTGCGGCACTTTCAACCACGAACGACAACGGCAGTTGAACCTACAAAAAGGCAGTTCCAGCCTGCAAACTTCATTATGTTAGCGCTTATGGCTGGCAACCCGGGGACCTGCATATCCAAATAAGTGAGTCCTGCAGGGACGACATAAACAGGTCAGATTTTCAAGATAATGGGGGTCGTATTTGGCATTATTCTGCCGTCCCTTCGGGACTCAGTTTCGTGGATAAACGCGTAATCCCCGGGTTGCCACCCGGGGCTAATCTCTTTCGTGCCTGCGGCACTTTCAAATCAAGAACGACAAGAACACCAAAGGCAGTGGAACCTTAGAAAAGCAGTTCCGGCCACGTCCATCGCGTTATCGTCCGGTCTTATGAGCGCCTATCGCTGTCGCCAGACTCACCCGCCGGGTGAAAAGGCAGACAACACCGCGTTTTGGTTCGTGTTACTGGGTGAATACCGGCCAGTTCCCCTAAACTGCTTTCTTTCACGTTTACCGCTTGTAGATGCCGCGTATCCCGTGCGCGCGGATTTACGGTACCCACAAGGCGAGCACGTAAGGCAGAAAGACCAGGACGCCAATCACGGCGGCGGCGATACTTGCCACGAGCACGGCGGCGGCCGCGGCATCCTTCGCCTTGCCTATCAGCCGATGCCGTTCGGGCGACACGGCGTCCGCGAGGAACTCCAAGGCGGTGTTGAATGCTTCCGCGACCCAGACCCCGCCAATCGCCACAACGATCGCGACCCACTCGAGCCGGGTCAGGCCAATGGCGAGACCCGCGAACACGACACACAGCGCCGCAATGGCGTGCAGCCACATGTTGGGCTGCGTGCCAAACAACACGGCCAGTCCCCGAAAGGCGTGCCGAAAACTGCGGCTGCGTGCCCTTAGACTCAAGAACCGCTCGTTCATGGCTAATTCTCCGGTATCATGCATCCCATTGTAGCGAACTTGCCTCGCCGTCCGCATTTCGCTTCACAGCCACACGCGGGCGTGCGGAACGAAGGGCGGGGTTTCCAGCCCGCCCATAAGTCGCAGGCGGATGCAATCCGCCCTCCGGATTGATTCCCCAATCGCCCATGAAGACGCGCGGCGTGTCTTGCAGGTCGGGTCGCCAAGGGAGCAAGGATGGCGGCCATTCTGGCCGCCGTTATTGATGGGCGGGCTGGAAACCCCGCCCTCCATTAGACAAAGGTTTAAAGGAGATGCGAGGTTGTAGCCATTCACCGCAAGGGTGCCTTTTCGCTATAATGGCGTGAGCGACGGAGGCGGGGCTGCCGAAGTGGCGGGTACGAGGCCAGCGGCTGAGTTGGAATCGCTTTCATGCAGGAGGGAGGAGTGTCTCATGTACACACACGCGTTGGCAGTCTCATTGATAGCGCTGGCCGCGGCCGCGGCGCAGCCGGAAACC
>SLSB01000374.1 GCA_007130675.1 Candidatus Hydrogenedentota bacterium
CTTATCGAGGCGCAAGAGATGGGGGAGGAGAGCCCCGAAGCCAAACGCCAGGCCAAGCTGCGCAAACAAAAAGCCCGCCGCCGCAGAAAGACACGCAGGAAGCTCGAAGACGAGCCCAGTCAGGAAAAGGGAGATACCTGACAATCAATCTTGCTCCTGCCCTTTTGGTCCATAACGTCATTAACGTTCATCTCTCCGTCGGCCTTCGCCCCAGGTGCTTTGTTGCCCTCATATTCCCGCACGTGTTAGAGTTTCCGCGAGTTAAACCTTGGCAAGGCTTTCAGCGAATTCAATCCAAATAGGTACCTATTAGATGAAGAAACGAGTTCTAAGTATTCTGGTCAAAGTTGGTTTTACGGCGCTTCTGTTCTTGCTGCTGTTTCGGCCGCACACGTTTGGCTTATCGGAGGATACCTTCGGGGGCGTGACCCCGATGACGATGTGGGAGGAGCTGCGCGGCGCCGATTTAAGCGTTCTCGTTCCGTGGCTGCTCTTCGCCGTGGTGGTCCGGCTCGCGGGCATGGTGGCGGGCATGGTGCGCTGGAGTCTTCTCCTGAAAGGGCAGGGGATTACCATTCCGTTTGGATATCTGGCCCAAAGCTGGTTTGTGGGGCGCGCCTTTGGCATCTTTCTTCCCGGCACGATTGGTCTGGACGGCTACCGGCTCTACGATTCTTCCGTGTATACGGGCGAAACCGTGAAATGCGCGACAGTCATCGCCGTGGAGAAGCTGATCGGGTTTGTCTCGCTCACGTTCCTGGTCTTTCTGACATTTCCGCTGGGTTTCCACCTTCTGAACATCAATCTCATGGTTTTTGCGGTCATCTTGTGCGCGCTTGCGGCATTTGTTGCCGTAGCCTTTCTGCTCCTTTTGAATCCGCGCGTGATTCAGGTTCTCGTGGCGGTCGTCCCAACGCCCGCCAAGGTGGCCAATACGCTGAACAAACTTGGCCTGGCCGCAACCGCGTACAGCGGGAACCGCCCGCTGCTTCTTAAGGCTACATTCCTGGGTATTCTCGTGCATTTGGGCGCGTGTTTCATGTTTTTCGGCACGATGATGGCCATTCGCGCCGAGAATACCAGCCTGTGGGACATCCTGTTCGCCAGTCCGCTTATGATTTACGGTACCGTGCTGTTGCCGTCGATCGGAGGGGAGGGCATTCGGGAAATCGCATTCGTATCTCTATTGAGCGGCACCGCTGGCGCCACCGCGGCCGCGCTGTTTGCGCATCTCGGCTGGTGGGTGGGCGATGTAGTTCCCTTTCTTATCGGCATGCCGATTCTAATCTTGCGCTCGCGGAAACCCAAGGATGAAATGGCCGCCGAACTTGCCCGTATGCGCAGCAAGGCCGCGGAAGCACAACCCCTGGTGCATCTGACCGATGACGAGATCGCGTATTACCGCAGCGGCATTACGAACTGCTTGTTGGCGGGCGCCCTGGCGGGGCTGATTGGCGGGGCCATTATCGGCCTTTCCGAAGCCGCGTGGGTGGTGAACCAGCCGGCAGGCTACACCGAATGGTCAGCCTATTGGTGGGGACCGCTGGTTTATGGCGTGCTCTTTGTGGGCGCCGGGCTTGGCATTGCCGCGGGGCTCACATTTTTGTACCTGCTTGTTGGACGTTTTTTGTCCGTCAAGTTCAGCTTCGCGGTGACCCTCGGGACCGTTCTGGCGATAGCCTTCCTCGCTATCGGGCGTTTCAGCTACCGGCGGGATGTGCTGGCCGAACGCGCCTTGACCATGGGCCAGAATCTCAACATGGTGCTGATTGCGCTGGCGCTGTTCATTGTTGCAGCCGCGCTCGCTCTGCTGGTTATGTGGCCATTTCGCGTGAAACGCACGGTGGCCGTGGGGATCGGTGTCGGGTTCTATGCCGTTCTCGTGATTATCGGCGCGGTGATATCCTTCGGCGCGCCGGGGCGGGCCGTTCCCGAGTTTGCGCCCGCCCAAGCGGCGACCGGCCCCAATGTACTTCTGATTGTTGCCGATGCCCTTCGCGCTGATTACATGCCCGATTACTCGGAATTGTCGCCCATCGAGACGCCCGCGCTCACCAACCTTGCCAACGAGGGGATACTGTTCACGGCGTGTTTTGGGCAATCCTCCTGGACCAAACCCGCATTTGGCACCTTGTTCACCGGCCGCTATCCGGAGTCACACACGGCCACGGGCAAGATTTCGGTGTTGCCTGACGAGGTGACCACGTTTGCCGAGGTTTTTTCGGAGCACGGGTATTACACCAAGGGTTTCGCGAACAATCCCAATATCACTGTGGCCTTCAACTTCCACCAAGGGTTTACGGACTATGTCGACCTGAGGCCCGATCTGTATTTCTTCGCACGACCTTCGGCCTCGAAGCTTACCGGTTACGACGGATTGCGCAAAATGTGGAACATGGTGGCTAAACGCCTCGGCGGCCGGATCAATATCTCGCGGTTCTACCAGCCTGCCGAAGTGGTCACGCGCGAGGCATTGGCATGGCTCGACAGCCCCGAAAGACCTGCCGACGTTCCCTTTGTGCTCTTCTTGCACTATATGGACCCCCACGACCCCTTCATGAACCATAACAATCCCGGCGAGGGATATGCGCGTGTGCAATTGCCCAATCCCGACCCGGAGCAGTATCTCGAGCCCATGCGGGATGCCTATTACACGGAAATCGAGTATATGGATACCCATATCGGCGCTCTTCTCGATGGTCTGCGCGAGCGGGGTCTCTACGACAACACGGTCATCGTGTTCACCTCCGACCATGGTGAGGAGTTTTACGATCACGAGGGGTGGTGGCATGGCCTGACGCTCTACGAGGAGCAAATCCATCTTCCGCTCCTTCTCCGGCTTCCTGGGGGCGCGATGGCGGGGCAGGTCAACCGCGATTTCGCGCGTCATCTCGATATTCCATCGACCATGCTCGAACTTGCTGGGCTGCCTGTCCCGCCGGAGATGACCGGCATACCTCTCGTTGTCGGCGGAGCGTTTGCGAACGCGCCGATCCCGCACATCTACGCCGAGAACGATCTCGAGGGCATTGTGCTGCAGTCGGTGCGCACGCAACACGAGAAGTTGATCCTGTCCAATGAAGGCAACTGGCGAGGCCTCGAGCCCGTGGAATACTACGACATGACCCGCGACCCGCTCGAGACGGCCAACCTCGCCGAGGAGCATCCTGACCGGGTGCGTGAGCTTGCGGCCCTGATCGAGGGTATGGTGGCGTTCATTCAGGAAGGCGCGGCCGAGCCCGCCGTGGCCGATGAGTTGCCTCCGGATTTGGCCGATCAGCTTGATGCCCTCGGGTATGGCGGCGAGGATGCGACGGCGCCCCCAGGCGAATAGACGTTCACGGCATCCAGATGGGGCACAAAGGGTCCGAGCGGTGAGTGCCGCAGAATTGCGGCACATTGCGGCACAGGACTATTCGGGAACCTCTTTCTTATCTCGGATTTTTTCGCCGACGAGGTTGTCATTTACCACGCCGACCACCTGCGTGAAATGGCCTGCACGCTCGGCAATGTTTGCCAAGTGGTCGCCGACCCGTTCGAGATGTGCCAGCATGTCCAGAAAGACGACGCCGCTCTGTACTTGGCACAAGCCCGTCTCGAGCCGCTGCACATGTTCGTCGGACGCCTTGCGCACGAAGGCGTCAAGGCGGTCTTCATTGAGCATTATCTCCTCGAGCAGTTCGCCATTGCTTCCGGACAGTGCTTGGCAGGTGGTTTCGAATTGACGGTTCAGCATCTGTTGAATCTTGCGGAGGTGCGCGGTTGCCTGTTCGGAAAACGGATGCTCGCCGGCGCGCCGCAAATGGGTGAGTTCGACGAGGTTCTCGGAGTGATCGCCGATGCGTTCGGCATCGTTGACCGCATGGATGAGCGCGGGGATCAGTGCGGACTCACCGGGCGTCAGTTCCTTGCCCGACAACTCGACGAGGTAGGCGGTGATCTCGTGTTGGAGCCGGTCAATTAGATCTTCGCGCCGGGCGATGTTGACCTCGAGCTCGGGCGGTCCTCCGTGGAAGAACTCACAGCCGTCGTTGATGGACTTCTGCGCGCGGCGCAGCATGTAGATCACCTCTTTGATGGCCTGTTGTATGGCAAGTGAGGGCGATTGCAGGAGATTGGGCTCGAGGTACTGGAGCACTCGCTCCTGGTCCGCTTCCGTTATGGGAATGATCCGCTGACAGATGATTGTCATGGTTCCGACGAACGGGAGGAAGAGTATGCAGTTTATGAGGTTGAAGGTTGTATGGACATTGGCGACATGGCGAAGCACGTTTTCGCCCTCGAAGACGTTTCCGGGCGTGATGTAGTTAACAAAGCCCAAGAACAGCGGTTCGCCTTCGAATATCGGCACGAAGAGCAGGATATACATATATGTTGCGCCGAACACGTTGAAGAGCGTGTGGGCCAATGCAGTGCGCTTGGCGTTGCGGTTGGCGCCCAGCGATGCCAGCACGCCGGTCACGGTGGTGCCGATATTATCCCCCAATACCAGTGGCACCGCCGTGTAAAACGAGAGGAGGCCCTGTCCGGTCAGGGCCAGTACAAGCCCGACCGTCGCCGAACTCGATTGAAGCACCATCGTCATGATCGTGCCGATCAGAATACACAGCAATACCTTGCCGGCGGGCATCAGTTGGCCCGGCGCGGGTGTGCAATCCACGAGTAGGAACCAGGACTGAAACTCCGGACTGTAGCGCAAGGGTCTTAGAACGGAGGACATCGTGGTCATGCCGAGGAAAAGCAGTCCGAATCCCAGAATGGCCTCTCCCGCGAAACGCACAAAAGGCTTGCGGAAGACCGATGTCAGGATCAGACCCGTCGCAATGGCGGGGTATGCCAACGCGTCGAGTCGAAACGCGATGATCTGCGCGGTGACCGTCGTGCCGATATTGGCCCCGAACACCACCCCAATGGCCTGCTGGAGGGTCATCAACCCGGCGTTCACGAAGCCGACGGTCATCACGGTTGTCGCGCTCGAAGATTGCACCATGGCCGTCAGCCCGGCCCCGACGACCAAGGCCAAGAAGCGGTTGCGCGTCATGGCCTGCAAAATCTGCTTGAGGCGCCGGTCGGCCATGCGGCGCAATCCGCCCGACATCATCTTCATGCCGAAGATGAAAATGGCCAAGCCGCCGACAAGTTCCATGGCCATCCTGGACTTGTTGAGGGCCATGGCCTCGAATTCGATGGCGCGCACATGGTAGCGCTGCTCTTCGGGAATCCCGGTTCGGCGGTCCTGGATCTCGACACTGGCGAAATAGCGTTTGACCTGATTGCCCAAGGTCCATGAGGTAACGGCTAAGCCATCGTCATCCGTCACCAGGTGGGTGCTGCCCAGTCTCGAGTCCCTGTCGCCGCCCTCGATGCGGAAGTGCACGTCCACGCCCGAAACGGGTTTGCCTTCATGGTCTGCGAGCTGAATGCCAAACTCGGGGATGGTCGCACCGACCGGGGCCTCGAGCTGCGTGCCGATGCGTTTTACGCCGCTGACCACGCGAAACTCGACGTTTTGCGTGCCCTGCTCGGTCTCGACCGAGGCAAACACGGCAACATCTCCGGGCAATTCTCCGAGAGTTACGCTGGCGGCCGCGATGCCGTCCGAGCCAGTCTGGCGGGTGATGGTGGGCCTGCCGGTCTCTTGAAAGACAGCGCCGCGCGTGGGTTCGGCAATCGTGAACCGGACATCTGCCCCAGCGACGGGATGCCGGGTGCCCTTGCCTCCAAGCAATCCCGGCTGAACGGCACTTTCGACGAGCACCCGCAGAGGTTGTGGGAGCGTCTGGCCCGGCAGGGCGGTTTGGTTGTTCCCCGAAGCGTGCGGTTCGAGCGATATTCTAGCGGCTGGCAGCTCCGTGCGATGCGCGCAACCCGTTAGAACAAAAATACTTATAAGAAGAAGCGTCAGTGCGCTGGCTATCGCCGAGCGGTATCCGCTTGGCATAAAGCCCCCCATCGTGCACGTATCCGTTTTCCGATCAGGAGAGAGGTCCGTCCGCTGGGACGATTCACTCGGCAGAGCATAGCAGGAACGCCCCGATTCTTCAAGGGCTACCAGATAGTGATATAGTGCTTTCACGCTTTCTTGGCATTGACGGCGGCATTGGATAGAATCGCGGGGGGTAGCCGGGGAGTCCCAAGTGTAAGGAGATGGTATGAATGCGTTTTCTTTGGCGGTTAGCTCCGGATGCCGATAGGCATAACGGAGTAGGCAGGTTGCAGGCTGAATTGTATATTTGAGGCATGACGACCTCGAAAAGGAGATTCATGAGCATTTCCGCATGTGTAGTCCCCTCGTCAGTGCGCATTTTTCAGAAGACGCCGGTACTGTCGCGTCGAAAGACCTTCACGCTGGAAACGGCCC
>SLSB01000683.1 GCA_007130675.1 Candidatus Hydrogenedentota bacterium
GGAGGGCAGGCGAAAGCGAATATGCGTCTTCGCCCTTGCACTTGTTGGAGAGTTCGGCATATTGGGTGGATTCGCTTTCGTGTTTGCTATGAAGTTTTCATGATAAGCAGTTGGAGGCAGATTCTGAGGGCCGCACGGAAAGGACGCGAGACGCTCTAACAGCGGGATTGTTCAACCCCTTCAGGGTTGAGGGGTTATGGGCGAGGGCGATCCATGGGCTTGCGCCCATGGCTATTCATATTGGACCCCTGCCGGGGCCCTTGGAAGCTGGGGAGACGACCCATGCGGTCTTGCGGTGCGCGGGTCTGTTGCGGGTCTTCTCTGCGAACCTTGGCGATCTCACCGCCTCTGCTTTGGAATGGTCTCGAAATCGAGCTGCACAAGGCACAAGAGACACAAAGAGAATGCCGAACTGGGGCTCGGCGATCCCGGCAATTGGAAAGCGGACAGGGGCTGTCCGCTGTTGCCAAGAGCGGGCTGGAAACCCCGCTCTCCTTTCGCCGAACAAGTAAGAGACGGAGCCGAAGCGGGCAATCCAGCGCTTTCAATCTGCGCCAGTTAAACACAATCTCACCGGCCGGGTGTTTCAAAGACGAAGACTGCGCTGCGAGAGCCGATGGGGTTGCGTTGCTATGCTTCACGGCACTCGGCTACTGGACGGAAACTCTCGGGCATTGATGCGGCGGCGCGGCCTTCGTACAATGGCGGAAACGGTAGCCAGTAAAGGGGGGCGCAGCCATGAAGCCGATCGCAACGCTGGGGATCTTGATTGCCTTGACGCTGGGGGCTTTGGCCCAGGCCGAATTGACGGTGCTCGAGACGGAGGAGGGCCAGCCCGCGCCGGGCGACCTTCTTTACGCCTATTTTCAGGAACAGGTGCATGACGCGCTGGATGCACGCCAGGAACGCTACGAACAGATCAAGACGCCGGAAGATGTGGCGGCCTACCAGGAGGAGCTTAAGGCGTTCTTCGTCGAGCAGCTCGGCGGGTTTCCCGAGCGCACGCCGCTCAATGCGCGCACGGTCGAAACCCTCGAGCGCGACGGTTATCGCATCGAAAAGGTCATTTTCGAGAGCCGGCCGGGATTCCACGTCACCGCGCTCCTGCATCTTCCCGACTCCCCCGGGCCATATCCGGCGGTATTGGTGCCGTGCGGCCACAGCGCCACGGGAAAAGCCGCCGAGGCGTACCAGGCCGGGTCGATTCTTTTGGCGCGAAACGGTATGGCCGCATTGTGCTTCGATCCCTTCGGCCAAGGCGAGCGGTATCAGGTCCTCGATGAAGACGGAAACCGCAAGTATGGCGCTACCACCGAACATACCCTCGCGGGCACGGGCTGCATCTTGCTCGGACTGAATGCCGCCACGTACGAGATATGGGACGGGATACGCGCCATTGATTATCTCGAGAGCCGCGACGATATTGACCCGACCCGCATCGGGTGCGCGGGCAATTCCGGCGGAGGCACACAGACTTCCTATTTCATGGCGCTGGACGACCGGATCGTCTCCGCCGCGCCAGCGTGCTACATCACATCGTTCCGGCGGCTGACCGACACCATCGGCCCGCAGGATGCCGAGCAGAACATCCATGGCCAGATCGCCCGCGGCATGGACCACGCCGACTACATCATCATGCGCGCGCCGCAACCCACCCTTATCTGTGCCGCTACGCACGATTTCTTCGATATCGACGGCACGTGGGACAGTTTCCGGCAGGCCAAGCGCATTTACACGCGCCTCGGGTTCGCCGAAGCCGTGGACCTGGTCGAGACCGATGCCGGACATGGCTGGAACGAAGACCTGCGCGTCGGGACCGTGCGCTGGATGCGCCGCTGGCTGCTCGATGCCCACGAGCCCATTGTCGAGCACGAGTACACTGTCCTTTCCGACGAAGAAGCCCGCTGCACCGAGCATGGCCAGGTGCTTCTCATGGAAGGCGCGCGGTCGATCTATGACATCAACGCGGAATACGAGGCGCAACTGGCCGAGACGCGCAGGGCCATCTGGTCAGGCGGCCAGGCGGCCGCGTTGGCGCGGGTGCGCGAGATTGCGCGCATTTGTCCTCTCGATGAGGTGCCCGACTGCACGGTCGAGTCGCGCGGAACCCTCGAGCGCGACGGCTACCGCATCGAGAAGCTGGTCTTCACGCCGTCGGATGGCATTGTCATCCCGGCGCTACGGTTTGTGCCCACGGACGCCAGCGGCGCGGTCTGCCTGTACGTCCACGGCAAAGGCAAACAGGCCGAAGCCGAGGCAGGGGGCGCGCTCGAGGCGCTCGTCGAACAGGGCGTTACGGTCGTGGCCGTTGACCTGCCCGGTTTGGGCGAAACCACCAGCAACCAGGACCCGCGCGGCGGATTGGCCCGGCAGTTCTCATACAACTGGAAGGAGTTCTTTCTCGCCTACAAGCTCGACAAGTCCCTGCTGGGCATGCGCGCTGAATGCGTGCTGATGCTCGCGCGTGAACTCGGTGGCGGCGTCCAGGTTGTCGGTATTGGCAAGGCCGGCCCCGCCGTATTGCATGCCGCCGCGCTCGAACCTGGGCTGTTTTCGTCCGTGCGTCTCGAACGCAGCCTCGAAACGTGGACCAGCGTCGTCACCACCAAGGAGAATACGCAGCAACTGGCCAATTGCGTGCATGGCGCCCTGCGCGTATACGACCTGCCGGACCTCGTGGCGAGCCTCGGCAATAAAATTACGATCGCCGACCCCGCCGATGCCATGGGAAATTGGGAGTGAGGGATTAGCGCCAACGGACACGGGCTGACGCGCTCTCGCTGGCAGCATTGGCACAAGTGGAAGCGAGCAAGCCTTCGGGCCCGCCCGCATAAAACGGCGTATGTGCTTCAGAATGCCAAGCCTGGCTTTTCGGGGGGCTCCTTCTCCTATAGGTCGCATAGGACCCATACGTCCCATAGGACGAATGAACAAATGCGGCGAACAGGACTGACCTCGAGGACGTGCGGCCCAAGTTCCGCGCTGATGCGCGGCGTGGCGATTGCGTCAGTTCGCGCCAGCGCCCTTAAAGCGTTTTAAGTTCAACTGTGGCCGCAAACTAAAGGCCTGTTTCTCATATTTGGCCGCGTTTGGGGGATGGTTTCCTGATCTTTCCGGGCAGGTTGTTACGTGCCGCAGGGTTCTCTTGCGCAATTCTTCAAAGGGGAGCGGGTTTTCATACCCGCTCACTGTCGGATGCAATCCGCCAGTCGCGCGAATAAGGCCCGCGTTGGACCGGCCATGAAGGAATGCGGCCAGCAAATGTCCGCAGTTGATTAAGAGCAGGTAAGAAAACCTGCTCCCCTTTGCCGGAGAATCAGTCGATCGCCTTTCGGAACCCTCGATCCCGTCCTGGAGCCGCAAATGGCTATGGCTTTTTGTGATACGCTCTAGCGTCACGAATTTTTGAGGCGAAGGCCAGCGTTTCCTCGAAGACCTGGTCTTGATCGTAGTCCCAATACACGTGATGATTGGACCGCTCGAGCCAAACGAAACGCTTGTCGCGCGAGGCCATACCCGCGAAAGCCTCCTCGGCGGCTTGGGGCGACGCGGCCACATCGTGACGGCCATGCAGGAGTAAGACGGGACACGTGATCTTGGAAAGCGTTTCGGGCGCGCCAGCGCGTGTGCCCAACTCGGCCAGGACGCCAATGGCCCGCGAGGGCAGCCACGTGTAGCCGATGATGTGGTCTTTTGCCTCTTTGCGGTTGACCTGAATGAACAGCTTGCCCTTGTACACCCAGCGCACAACCGGCGCGGTGAGTTTGCCCCACACTTCGGGCGGCAGCACATAGTACCACCGGTACGTCACGCCGAAATACGGCGCTCCCAGCACCAATCCGTCCACGGGCATCTCGGTGGCCACGAGCGTGCTCAGTGCGCCTCCCATGGAATGGCTGAGCAGGATGACCTTTTCGTGGCGCTCGCGAAGCGTCTTCACCTCGTTGCGAACGGCATCGAGCAGCGTGTC
The DNA here is from genome assembly GCA_007130675.1 of Candidatus Hydrogenedentota bacterium. Lineage (GTDB taxonomy): Bacteria > Hydrogenedentota > Hydrogenedentia > Hydrogenedentales > SLHB01 > UBA2224. The sequence goes on from SLSB01000683.1 coordinate 3,971, forward strand.
AGGCGTTTGATCGCGCATCTCGCGCGGATAGGTGCCGTGACCGGGCAACAGCATGATCCGCACGCGCCACCCATTCTCAGCCAGGCGCTCGGGCAAATCGGCGAAATCCGTGCCCGCACCGCCAAATCCGTGGATGAACAGCGCGGCGCGTGGACTATTTTCCGGGCCGAGTTCACGAGGTTCCGCGCCCACCAGAATACCGGTTTCGGGATTGCGCAGTTTATCCTCCTCGGCGTGCAGCGCCAGCGTGAACGCCAATGCGTTATATGTCAGCAATGCGGCGGCAAATGCCGCGGCCACGCCCATCAGGCGTCTCCATCGCCGGCGCGCTCGAGCGCTGCCGGCCGGCCACTCGGGGTCTGCTTCACCCGCCCACATCCAGGTCCTTGGCGATTTGTTTTACGCGTTTGATGTCCATTTTTCCCGTTCCGAGCACCGGAATCTCGGGAATGCGATAAAAGGAATTGGCCTTGGGCAGCCACAAACGGGGCAGGTCGGACCTGTCCATCTTTTCCATCAACCGCTCGACATCGCCATTGCTCAGGGTATGCAGGACCACCAGCCGCTCGCCCTTGCTCGAATCCGGCACGCCCGTCACGGCCATGGACTGCTCGGTGAGCCCGAGGAGGTTGTGCAACTCGTCCTCGATCTTGGTGTGGGGCACCATCTCGCCGGCAATCTTGCTGAACCGCGCGAGACGGTCGGTGATGGTGATGAACCCGTCCTCATCCACGAAGGCAATATCTCCGGTATTGTACCAGCCGTCGTGGAGCACCTCGGCGGTCTTCTCGCGCATGCCGATATAGCCCTTCATAATGCTGGGGCCCTTGACGTGCAACAGACCGGATTCGCCTTGTTGCAGCTCCTCACCCGTCTCCGGGCCGGTGACCTTCACACTGACACCCGGGATGGGATGGCCGACCGTGCCGTGTTTGGTGCCGGTCTGATAAAAGCCGGGCACATGGAAATCGACTACGTTAAACGATACGCCTGGTCCGCATTCGGTCGTTCCGTACCCTTCGAGAGGAGCGACACCGAACTTTTCTTCGAAAGCTTCGCGCAGCCGCCCGGGAAGTTTCTCGGCCCCGGTGATCACATAGCGCAGGCACCCGAGTTCTTCGGGAAGGCAGCGCCTGACAAAGGCCTGGAGAAATGTCGGAGCCGCTATCAGAAAATCCAGGTTGTGTTTGTAGATTTGCTGCCCGATGACCTTGGCTTCGAGCGGATTGGGATGGTAAACCACCCGGAACCCTTGCGTCAGCGGCAGCCACAGCGTGGCCATATAGCCAAACGAATGGAAGAACGGCAGGATGCCCATGATCCCGTCGCCGCGCTTGTGCGGAAACCCCTGCAACCCCGCTTCGATATTGCTCATGATGTTGTAATGCGTGAGCATCACGCCTTTGGGCTCGCCCTCACTGCCGCTGCTGAAAATCACGGTCACGAGATCCTCGCGCGAACGCTTTCGGCGGCCCCCAAGCCTGCGTTCGAGGGCGCGAAGCGGAAACAGCGCCGCCATCGCCATGGCCACGAGCCGGTCTTTGCCGGAAATGCTCTTGCGGACATCCTCGAGGTAGAGCGGCTTGCCGGGAATCTTGCAGTTCACTTTTTCGAGAAACGCATGGGCGGTAATCACGTGCGTCAGGTTGCACCGCCGCGATGCGCTGTCGAGCGCGTCATCAGATGCCGTGTAGTTGAGGTTGACCACGGTCTTGCCCATCATGGTGAGCGCAATATTGGCCAGCGCGCCCCCCGCCGTGGAAGGGAGCAACACGCCGACCATCGGCTGGTCATCCAGCAAATCGCGCAACTTCCGGGCAAAGGCGATGCTGCCCACCAAAGCCTTCCAGTACGGCAGCTTGTCCATGCTGTGGTCCGCCATGGCCATGCACTGCGGGCGCTTGCGGGCCGTACGTACAAAGGCCCGGTGCAAAAGCGGCTCGTGGAGTTCGCGATCCATGTATGACTCGGTGCCCAGACGCTCGATGCGTTCGCGGACCGCGACGGCCGTGCTGTTGGCCGCCATCGGCTCGCCGTAGATGACCTTCACCCGGTAGGGAATGCGTTTGGGGAACTTCAAGAAGAACCGCCCCTCGGAATACCTGAAACAACTGCCCCAGATGCGGTCGAGGTGCGCGGGAATGATGGGGGCATCGCCCGTGTCTTTCATGATCCGCTCGAACCCCTTGCGGAACGGCAAGACGCTGCCGGTGCTCGTAATGTTCCCTTCCGAAAACACGCAGACCAGCTCTCCGTTGTTGATCGCGTCCGCAGCATCATGCAATGCCCGGTTCACGTCTTTCGGTTTTGCCTCGGGGGATACCGGAATCGCCCGCATGAGTTTGGCAAATGGGCGCATCCAGGGCACTTCGAAGA
>SLSB01000503.1 GCA_007130675.1 Candidatus Hydrogenedentota bacterium
AGAGCGCGGATATTGCGCCCCTCGCGCCCGATAATGCGACCTTTCATCTCGTCGTTGGGCAGATCCACCACCGAAACCGTGCTTTCGGCGACATGGTCGGCGGCGCAACGCTGGATCGCCTGGCTGATCACCCACTGCGCGCGTTTCTCGGAGTTTTCGACCAATTCATCCTCGATCCGTTTCAGGCGCAGGGCCGTGTCGCGGCGCACTTCCGTCTCGAGTTGGGCAAACAATTCGCGGCGCGCTTGCTCGGCACTCATGCCCGAGACGCTCTCGAGCTTGGCGCGCTGTTCCAGAATGATCTCGCTGACTTCTTCCTGGCGTTTCGCGAGGGCTTGCTCGCGCTCGGCAAGCTCGCGCTCCTTTGCGCTGACTTCGGCAGCTTTGGTCTCGAGCAATTCGACGCGCTTGTCGACGCTCTCTTCCTTGGCCAGAATGCGTTTTTCAAGCGCCACGAGTTCGCGGCGCTGCTCGCGGGCTTCGGCCTCGACTTCTGTGCGCAGCTCAATGCGCTGCTCCTTGAGCTCGGTCTGCGCTTCCTTGAGGATCGTCGCGGCTTCCCGTTCGGCATCCGAGATGACTTGGGCGGCCTCGCGGCGCGCCTGACTTGCGTAACGGCGGCCCATGACCCGGCCACCGATAACAGTAAGGATGATCCCAACGAGGACACCCGCTCCGACCCACATAGCAATTTGTGGATCCATGCGTGAACCTCCGCCCCTCAGGGGACTGTTCAATCCGACGGGAGCACGAGGCGCAAGAAGGCATAAGGAGTTGTGTTAGCTCAACCCCAACCGGTTGCTGTATTTGGCTTTGCAGATTCTGATACCTGACAACACATAAGCCCACCCACCATATCGAAAAAGCGTCAGGACTTCCCGGCACGGCCCTCCCTGCTTTACTGCCGCTGCACGCCGCGTCGTCTCGTAACGTGGGCAAATCGCAACCAAGATGCTCTACCGCCCCCAGTTCCAATCGGATAATGCTTAGCTCAAACCTTTACACGGTGCTAACCAAAACAGAGTAAGTATATGACCAGCCGTCAAGCAAGTCAAACGGCCGAAGGAACTTTTTGCTGGGGCGGATTCAAGTTCTAAGTGCACGTAGTCCATATTTGGTGGTCTACGCAAAATACCGTCGCACAAGCAGAGCAATGAAAACACCCGGCGCTGAATTTGTTCTTACCGATACGCATCAGGATTCGGCACATTCGGCACAAACAATTGACTGCGAAAGGGTCTCGTGGTATGCTGGTTTGTCAAGAATTCCCTGGTAATGCAGGTCCTTGGGGGCAGCATGTACGAGAGCTTTTACGGGCTGCGTGAAAAACCGTTTAACCTGACCCCGGATCCGCGGTTTTTGTATCTCAGCGAGATGCACAAAGAGGCATTTGCGCATCTGGTCTTCGGGATACGGAACCGCGTCGGGTTCATCGTGGTAACGGGCGAGATTGGCACGGGTAAGACGACCATTTGCCGGTCGTTGCTGGGCCAGTTGGATCAGGACGTCGAGCTGGCGTTCATTTTCAATCCGTGTCTTTCGCCCGAGGAATTGCTGCGCAAAATCAATGAAGATTTCGGGATTCGGTCGCGTGCCATTTCGGTCAAAGGCCTGATCGACGAACTCAACACCTACCTGCTGGATCGGCACTCGAAGAATAAGAATTGCGTGCTGGTAATCGACGAGGCCCAGAATCTTGCGCCTCCGGTGCTCGAGCAGATCCGGCTGCTGTCAAATCTCGAGACCGAACGGCAGAAACTGCTGCAGATCGTGTTGATCGGTCAGCCGGAGTTGGCCGAACACCTCGAGTTGCCCGAGCTGCGGCAGCTCAACCAGCGGATTACGGCGCGGTATCACCTGAAACCCCTGGGTGAGAAGGAGACGCTCCAATACATTGCCTACCGTCTGCGCGTCGCGGGCGGGCGGAAGCAGGTGCGCTTCACGCGCAGCGCGATCAAAAGCGTCTACCGGCACTCGGGAGGCACGCCGCGCGTCATCAATGCCATATGCGACCGCGCACTGCTCATGGGGTATGCGAAGGAGTCGCGCGAAGTCACCCGGCGTCTGGTGAAGCAGGCCGCACGCGAGATCCGGGGCGAACGGGTGCGGTCGGGTATAAAGAAGAATTTCCTGGCGCGATATGTGCCCACCCCGCGCCTGGCCGCTGCCGCTGCACTGATTGTCTTGATTGGCGTGTTCATTATCTCGCCTGTGACGGACCGTCTGGATGTGCTCGTGGCGCTGCTGGACCGCCCGCCCGCGCCACCCGCGGCCGAGGTGGTTCCCCCCGCGGCTGTGCCCGAAGAAGTGCCTGAGGCCGAGACGGCCGATGTCGCCGAACTCGAGCCCGATCCGCAAGATACACAGGAAGATCCGGATGTGCCGGAAACGTCTGAACCGGTTGTTGACCCTCCCGCCGAGGCCCCGGGCCCCGAACCAGAACCGATCGAGGTCGCAGAAGCGGTAGAGGAAGAATCGCCTGAGCTACCTGACGAACCTGAAGCAGCCGCGCCTCCGGCAGAAGAGGCGCCGGTTACCGAGCCTGTGTTTGATCCGGCCGCGCTTCTGGCGGCCGTGCGCGAGGCAGCGACCGAGCTGGCACACACACCGGAACAGCCTCATCGAGCCGAAGAGCCCGAAGTGCCTGAGACCGTTGCGCCGGTGGCAGACGAGGTTCAACCGCCGACGCCGGTTCCCGCACCGGAAACCCGCCGCGAGCTTTACGTGGCCGAACATGAGGCGCCGCCGCGCAAGCCCGGCGTTTTCGACGCGATTGCGCTCGTCGCGGCGCTAATGCCAGAAGACCGGCCGGGGAAGGTAGCCCGCGTGGAAACCGAACCGGCCCCGGTCCGCGAGACAGTCGCGGAAACCGTGGTCGAACCAGTGGTCGAGGATGAAGATACTGTCTCGGTTGAGCCCGAACCTGAGCCCGAACCTGAGCCCGAACCTGAGCCCGAACCTGAGCCCGATCTCGAGCCCGATCTCGAGCCCGAGCCCGATTCCGATCCCGATACCGGGGGATTTACGGAAGTCGTTTACAGTCTCGAGCCGGCGGAAGCGCTCGAAGCCGCGGCATCGAGTCTGCTTCATGCTTGGGGCATGGCCATGCTGACGGACGCGCCACCCAGCGGCAGACCAGAGAATTTCGCCGCATTCGCTTCAACGTATGGGCTGACCACCGAACCGCTTCGCGCCAGTCTTGCCGAACTCGAGGCTCTCAATCTTCCCGCATTTGTGCGCGTGGGCGTTGCGGACAAGCGCGTCTGGCTGGCATTGTTGCCTACCGATGAAGAGGGCGCTGTCCGCTGTTCGACCCGAGGTGGCGAGACCGTCACGGTACCGCGCGAAGATTTTGAAAAGGTTTACCGTTACGAAGCGGTAGTGCTCTGGCGCGACCCGGCGCCGGGCGCCCCCATCTTGCGGCCGGCCATGGAAGGCGACCAGGTCCGCGCGCTTCAGCAGCGCTTGCGTGAGTTGGGCTTTTACGATGGCGAGCCCACGGGCGTGTATGATGTCGCTACGACCGACGCGGTATTCGCGATTCAAACCGAAGCCGCGCTCAAGCGGGACGGCATAGCGGGCAGACAGGTGCGCATGGCTCTCACAAGCTGGCTGGATGATTTTCCGACGCCCGCGCTACGTGAGGACTCCATGCTGGCCGCGAGGGGTACGGAAGCGGCGGATGTGTTTGATACTGTTGACGCGGCTCCAGCGCGAGAGGAGGCGGCTCTGCTATCTCCCACGTCCGGCACAACCTTGCCCGCAGTGGCCCAATCCGGGCCTCCTGGCCCGATTGCCGAACAGGAACCGCCTCGCGTGACACAGTCGCCGCCGTACGACGTAGCGGACGGTCCGCCCGAAGACGACGCCACAGAAAGCGGTGAGGCAGATACGCCGATGGAGACCACCACAGACGTCCCGCCCCTGGTGAATGTTGTCGAGCTGCCCAACAATGTGGTCAGCCCGCCATCACCCCCGGCGCGCGATGTCGAAGCGCTGCTCGAGCAGGAAATATACGGAGCGCCTACCCGTGAGATGCGGGAAGAGGTCACGCCGCCGCTGTATCCGGGAGCCCCGCTGGTGCCTCACCGGGGCAACCGGACCACACCGCGGACGGGGGACGATGAATGAGTTCGATCCTGGATGCGTTGAACAAAGCCGAACAAGAGCGTGCAGCGGCCGAAGACGCGCTCGCCCGCGGTTTCGACGATCTTGATGCCGAAGACGAACTGGTCGGACGGAAGCCAAACAACGGGTCGCATAAGCGGGGTATGACCCTGACCCCGCTCAAGATGATGCTCCTGGGCCTCACCTTTGTGAGCGTTATCGCGGCGGCTTCGGGCGGGGCTGCCCTGGTCGTGCTCAATTTCGGGGGCAGCTCGGCGCACATGCCGCTATCGGCTGAAACCGCACGCCCCGACCAGCTCGAGCAGAGCCCGGCCGCCCCGGTCACCCCCGCAAGCCGCGAGGTGCAAACAGCCCAGCGGCCCGTGTTCATGGAAACTCCGGCAGCCACAGACGACACGGACGAGACAGAATCCGGCAGTGCGGTGTCCGACACCATGAACGTCGCCTCCGTGCCTGCTACTGCGCCGCAGATACCCGAGGCGGTATCCGCAGGGCCTTCGGAAGTCTTGCCTGCGGCGCGAGCACCGAAACCGGAAGACTCCCCCGAGCCGCCTGCTGCCACGGGCTGGCGGGAAACACCTCAGTTCAACGGCACTCCCGCCCCTCCTCGTGAGAAGCCCGCGGAAACCATGGCGGAATTGCAATGGTCTGCCATGCCAGACCCTGAACCGGCCCGTCCCGCGCCGCGCGCCCAGACAGCGCGGGTAGAACCTAGACCCGTCTACACAACACCGGAACCCGAACCCGCGCGCGTATTAGCGCGAGACATGCACACTTCGCCGGTCGAATACGAGGCGCCTTCTGAGCAGCCCCCCGCCGCCCCGCGGTCTGCCGATTCCGGTCCATCCCGCACGCAGGCGGGCTCGGTGGCCGACAACGAGGTTGATATTCTTTCACTGCCGGAGCTGACCCTGTCTGTTTCGGCCCGACTGGGCTTGCCCGAGATTACCGTCAACGTGGTGGGCCGCCCCTCGCGATACCGCCCACAACCATCCGCGATGATCAACTTCAATCGCGTGCTGCTGAATGATTACATCCCCGGCACCGAAGCGCGGCTGATTGGCGTGAGTGTTCATGGAATCGGCATTGATGTTCGCGGGGAACGGTACTTCGTGCCGAAATAAGTCGTCGCACGCTACCGCAGTTTCACGAGACGGCGCAGGCGGGCCACTTCTTCACGGCGCAGCCAGCGCCACTGACCCGGCCGCAGCGAGCCCGTCTCGAGACCCGCGAACTGCACCCGCCGCAGGCGTCGCACCTCATGGCCAACGGCTTGGCACATGCGTTTCACTTCGCGTTTGCGCCCCTCGTGAAGCGTCAACCGCAGACGGCTGGTATCTTTTTTCCGCGACAGCACCTCGGCGCGCATCGGGGCTGCCGGCCCATCGGCAAGCGGCACCCCCGCCTCGAGTTTGCGAAGAGCGTCATCCCCGACCCGACCCTTCACCGTCGCCACGTAGGTTTTGGGAATTTCGTACCGCGGATGAGTGAGCCGCTGGGCAAGCTCGCCATCGTTGGTGAGCAACAAAACGCCGCCCACATCGAGATCGAGCCGGCCCACCGGAAAGACCCGCGCCTCCAAGCTGCGAAAATAGTCCATCACCGTTTTACGGTCATGCGTGTCCTGCACGGTGGTTACGACGCCCGCGGGTTTGTTGAACAAAATGTAAACCGGTTTCTCGCGCCGCACCGGCTCGCCATTCACACACACCGTGTCGCGCTCGGGATCGATATCACAGCCGATGCCCGCGAGCGTCCCGTTGACAGTCACGCGGCCCTGGCGAATCAGGTTCTCGGATGCGCGGCGCGACGCGATGCCGCACGCGGCAAGATAGCGCTGCAGCCGCATGATTACAGCGCTCCCCGCGTGCGCCAGCCATGCGGCTGCGGGAAAACCAGCAGGAATGTCCACGTGTGAGGGAACCGCACCGTCCGCTCCTTGCGCTTAATTCGGGAGGTTGCCCGGTTACATCGTTTCGCGCAGTTCTTCGATGCTCGGGAGTTCTTTGACGCTCTTGATGCCGAAGTGGGCCAGGAACTCATCGGTGGTGCGATATATCTTCGGGCGGCCAACGGTCTCGGCCACGCCCGCCACCTTGATGAGCCGTTTTTCGCGCAGAATCTCGAATGCGTGCGAAACGCTGACCCCCCGAATGCTCTCGACATCGGCCCGCGTACACGGCTGTTTATAAGCAATAATGGCCAAGGTTTCGAG
>SLSB01000548.1 GCA_007130675.1 Candidatus Hydrogenedentota bacterium
ACGCCGGGTTCGCACACGAAAAAGCCGCCATTGATGTATCCGCCTGCCGCTTGGGGTTTCTCCTGAAACGACGTCACCTGATTGTCTTTGACCACTAGCTCGCCGAACCGCGCGGGGGGGCGTACCGAGGTGATGGTGATCAGTTTGCCGTGGGATCTGTGGAATTCAGCCAGTTCGGAGACGTTGACATCGCCGACGCCGTCGCCGTACGTCAGCATGAACGCATTGCCTCCGATATACTTCTCGATGCGCTTGATGCGGCATCCGGTCATGGCCTCGAGTCCGGTCTCTGCTAGAGTCACCTGCCACGGGGGGAGTCCTGCCGAGGCGTTGTACGTGACCGCGCCGTTGTTGGCCATGTCGATGGTAATATCTGCCGTCTCGGCACGGAAATTCAGAAAGTATTCCTTGATTTTCCAGCCTTTGTAACCGAGGCAAAGCACAAATTCGTCGTGTCCATGGTGGCTGTAGATATCCATGATATGCTTGACGATAGGGAATTCGCCGATGGGAATCATGGGTTTCGGAATATCGCTGGACACGTCGCGAATGCGCGTGCCTTTTCCACCACAAAGAATAACCGTTTTCACATCCACCCCCTGGTCATGTCGTGACCTCTTTTGGAATGCTGGGACCGACTTCGCAATTTCGCACGGTAGGCGCCCCCGTCAACCGCGGGGTACGCGCGTGGTAAGTTGCGATCGGTCATCGGGTTCCATAGTATACGGCAGTTTGGATACGTTCAAGATGATTTTTGCAGCGTAAACGTCTGCTCAAGAATCGATAAGGGTACATGATGGCACTCAAGACGCTTTCTCCCATCTTCTGCAGGAATAAGGGAGCTCCACACGCGTGCTATACCCTCATGAAGACCATGCAGGGTGAGACTTTTCCTGTGGAGTACTGGGCACCGCAGTTCGATCGCTCATTGGACGGCGATTTCTTGCGGCCTGGGCTCCCGCTCCCGATCTATCGTGCGCTTGGCGCTCTGGGCTTGTACCATAAACCTCCGGTGGCTGCATGGACGAAACGCCGGCTCGAGCAGATGTATCTCGATAGTCTGCGCGAGGGGGATATTGCCTATCTCTGGCCTGCCGTCTCGGTAGAGCTTTACCGCGAAATCAAGAATCGCGGCATTCCCATTGTCGCGGAACGTATCAATTGCCACCGGAAGACAGCGATGCGGGTATTGCGCGAGGCTTACGAAAAGCTGGGATGGCCTTCCGAGAGTCGCATTACCGAAGAATCTCTGGCCATCGAGACCGAAAAGATGGCATTGGCTGATTATGTGTTTGCACCCAGCAATAATGTAGCGGCCTCGCTACTCGATGCTGGAGTTTCAGAAACAAGACTCCTCCGTTCGAGCTATGGTTGGGACCCTGCGCGATTCCGATTCGAGGACAGAGTGGCAAATGATCCCGCATGCCCCGTTTTCTTGTTTGTAGGCCGGGTGTGTGTGCGCAAAGGCGTGCCCTGGCTGCTTGAGATGTGGGAACGGGCTGGAATTCAGGGCCGTCTGCTGCTGTTTCTTCTGGGTTCGATGGAAGAACAGGTGGCCCAACGGGGTGCACGGCTACTCGAACGCGACGATGTGGTGATTCCCGAAGACACCAGCGACATCAATGACGCATACCGCCAGGCCGATGTGTTTATTTTTCCGACACTCGAGGAGGGCAGCCCGCTGGTGAGTTATGAGGCGCTTGCGTGGTCGCTGCCGTGCCTGGTGAGTCCAATGGGAGCGGGGGAGATCATCCGGGACGGAATCGAGGGGTTTGTGATGGATCCCTATGACATTGATCTGTGGGTCGACCGGATTCGTTTGCTTGCTGGGGACCGGGCTCTGCGTGCTCGTTTGGCGCAGGCTGCGGGGCAACGAGCGCTCGAATTCACGTGGGCGAAGGTGGGGGCCCGGCGCCGCGACCAGCTCCGCCGGATTGCTTCGCCCTAGCCTATTTCCATATTGTGCGCATTTTTAATAGTTTTGGCCCTCGCCCTCGGGTTGACAGCAGGCCTTTCCGCTCTTACAATATGGGCAGTACGTGGCAGCGTCCGAGTCAGGACGCCAGGAGTGGTGCATGAAAGAGTCTTTAGTCGAACTGGTAGACGTTATTCTCAAACATATCCAGGAACAACCGGACCGGGCGCGTTCGGAATCTGGCATCCGCACGTGGCTTGCGGGGCAAGGTTACAAGAAGCGCGATATCGATGCGGCCCTGAAATTGGTGGGTGCGCGCATGGTTCCGCGTTACGAGGTGGCGCAGTATTCCCAACCTGGCCCGGTGCGTGCGTTGGTCGAGATCGAGTTTCACAAGATGAATGCCGAAGCGCGTGATGCGCTGGTTCGCCTCGAATATTACGGTTTGATTTCCCCGCAGGAACGTGAGACGATTCTGGACCAGGTGATTCAGTTTGACGGTCGCGTGGGTCTGGATGAGCTGGATTTTCTGCTGTCTTGGCTGGTCTGCGGGTATCGCGACTTCGAGTCGCAGCAGACGATTTACAGCGTGATGGAAGGCCAAACAGACACCTTCCATTAATCGGTCGACAGGCCGTTGACAGGGTTTGCATAACGCCCTTCCCGTTCTTGGGAAGCGGCGTTGTTCTTTGATCAGGAGCATTGCATGGCAAAGTATTTGGTTGTTGTTGAATCACCCGCGAAAGCTCGGACCATCAACAAGTTTTTGGGCTCGAGTTACATGGTGAAGGCCAGTTATGGGCACGTGCGTGACTTACCCAAGAGCTCTTTGGGCGTTGACGTCGATAACAACTTCGAGCCGAAGTACGTCCAGTTGAAGGATTCGCGGAAGGCGATCAAGGATTTGCGGGAGGCTGCCGGAAAGGCCGACCGTATTCTGCTTGCCACGGACCCCGACCGTGAGGGCGAGGCCATTGGCTGGCATGTCGCGGCGCTGCTCGAAAAGACCCAGAAACCCGCGGACCGTATTGTGTTCAACGAGATCACCAAACGCAGTGTGCGCGATGCCGCCAAGCATCCGCGCCCGCTGGACCTGAATCTTGTGGATGCTCAGCAGGCGCGGCGCATTCTGGATCGGCTGGTGGGTTACAAAATCAGCCCGCTGCTTCAATTCGGCATGCAGCGCGGGCTGAGTGCGGGCCGTGTGCAGTCGGTAGCCGTGCGCATGGTCTGCGAGCGCGAAGAAGCCATCCGCGCGTTTGTTCCCCGCGAGTATTGGACGCTTGACGCGGATTTTCTCACGCCGCGTGAAGAGGGGTTCACAGCCAGGCTGAACAAGATTCAGGGCGAAAAAGCCGAACTCGCAACCGAGGAACAGGTGCAGGCGGTTCTTGGTGCACTCGAGGGCGCCGAGTTTCAGATCGACGCCGTCGAGAAAAAAGAAGTGAAGCGGCGGCCGTATCCTCCCTTTATTACCAGCACGCTGCAGCAAGAGGCGTCGCGCAAACTTGGCTTTGCACCCCGCAAGACGATGGTAATTGCCCAGCAGTTGTATGAAGGCATCGCGCTGGGTTCGGAGGGCCGCGTCGGTCTGATTACGTATATGCGAACCGACTCGACCCGCTTGGCGCAGGAGGCCATTCAGGATGTGCGGCAGTACATCAGCGCCAACTTCGAGCAGGCCATGCTGCCCGAACAGCCCAATTTCTACCGCAGCAAGAAGGGCGCGCAGGATGCTCACGAAGCCATCCGCCCGACGCTTGCGGCCCACACGCCCGACGCCGTAGCTCCTTATCTGGATGCGGACCAGCTCAAGCTCTACACGCTCATCTGGAAGCGGTTTGTGGCGTGCCAGATGACGCCCGCCGTGTTCGATCAGACGGCCATCGATGTAAAAGCGCGCGAGCATGTCTTTCGGGCAACGGGGTCGGTCTTGAAGTTCAAAGGGTTTCTCGCGATGTACGAAGAGACCCTCGAGGATCCTGTGGAAAATGGGGCCGTGGCGGGGTTGCTTCCGGAAGTGCGGGAAGGAGAGGCGGCGCGGCTTCAAGAATACAAGCCTGAACAGCATTTCACGCAGCCGCCTCCGCGATTCACCGAGGCGTCGCTGATTCGTGCCCTCGAGGAAAACGGCATCGGGCGTCCCAGCACGTATGCGCAGATCATGAACACCATTTCTGAACGCGGTTACGTGGTGCGTGAAAAGCGGCGCCTGGCGCCTACGCCGCTCGGCGAAGATGTGAACAGGGTGCTGGTGAGCAATTTCCCCGATATTCTTGATATCAACTTCACGGCCGAACTCGAGAACGAACTCGATGAAGTCGAGGAGGGACAGCGCGAATGGCATGAGCTGCTGCGCAGTTTCTATGCAAAATTCGAGAATGACTTGCGCGAGGCGCAACATAAAATCGTGACCGAGATCGTGGGAGACGACGCAAAATGCCCCGAATGCGGGGCCGCCCTCGAGTTTATGAGCGGGCGTTTCGGACCCTATCTTCGGTGCGTCAGGCATCCAGAATGCGAAGGACGCGTGACCGTCAAGCGCAAGAAGGAGGAAGAGCCCTCCGATGTCGAGTGTCCCGAGTGCGGTGCGCCGATGGTGTATCGCCGCAGTCGGTTCGGCAAATTCCTCGGGTGCTCGCGGTATCCCGAATGCAAATACACCCTCAAGAAGGACGGCAAAGAAAAGAAACAGGCCGAGCCGGTCGGGCTGAAATGTCCACGTGACGGATGCGAAGGCGATCTCGTGTGGCGCGTGGGCCGGGGCAAACGATTCATTGGGTGTTCGCGCTACCCCAAATGCCGGTTTAATTCTTTTGGCGACCAAGATACCGATACGCCGTGCCCGAAGTGTGACCACCCCTGGACCATGCTATCGAGAAAGGGCAAACAGGAGACCCGGCGGTGCGTGGCATGTGGCTACGAGCATAAACAGGCAGCCTCCCCAAAAGAGTCTGCCGAGTCGGACGTAACCGGGCAATCCGACGTGTAGAAACCCCGGTGCGCGGAAAGGGGGATGATGGACCCGGAGCTTCAGCAGTTTGCAGATTATCTGGCTGCCGAACGCGGTTTCTCAGACCATACCCACCGCGCGTATCTTGCGGATTTGTCTCAATTCTGCGGATATATCGAGCAGGGTCCCGCGGTTTTCACTGCAGGCGAGGCAGATACACCCGTTCAGCCCACGTGTGCAGCACTGCGCCGCGCCAGTCGAAACGATATCCGCGCCTATCTCGGGCATCTGCGTACGCTGGGGGCATCGGCCCGAACAGCGGCACGGAAACTGTCGGCTATTCGCGCCGTCTACAAGTTCTTCGTGCGCATCGGGGTGATGGAAGAAAATCCCGCGCAGGGGGTGCGTTCGCCGAAGCTTCCTCGCGAACTGCCGGACGTGCTCAGCATCCCCGAAGTGACCGCCCTGGTCGAGGCGCCGGACACCTCGACGCCGTTGGGGGCACGCGACCGCGCCATTCTCGAAACGCTGTACTCGAGCGGGGTGCGCTGCGCCGAACTGGGGGGTCTGGCTCTCAATGACATCGATCTTATCGGCGGGACCATGGTGGTCTTGGGAAAACGAAGGAAAGAGCGGCTCGCGCATCTGGGAAGCTGCGCGGTTGATGCGGTACAGGCTTATCTGGCGGTGCGGTCTTCGCTGGGCCGGCCAAGCCATACCCGGCTCTTCGTGAACGCACGCGGCGGCCCGCTGACCACGCGCAGTGTCCAGCGGGTGGTCGAGAAATATGTGCGGGCAGTGTTGCCGGGCCGGCGCGATGTGTCGCCGCACACCTTGCGCCACACGTTCGCGACGCATATGCTGGATGCAGGAGCGGATTTGCGCGTCGTGCAGGAAATGCTGGGCCACGAAAGCCTGTCCAGTACGCAGATCTACACGCATGTCAGCGTGGATCGGCTGAAAGAAGTGTACCGCCAGGCGCATCCGCATGCGTGATCGGCGGAAAGGGGAGTGCGAAGCATTATGGAAACCTATCATGCAACCACGGTATGTGCCGTGCGCAAAGACGGTTCGGTGGCCCTGGGGGCCGATGGACAAGTGACGATCGGCAACACGATCATGAAGTCCAGCGCCTCGAAAATCCGGCGGCTGGCCGAAGGACAAGTGCTTGCAGGATTCGCCGGTTCGGTTTCCGATGCCATTTCCCTGTTCGAGCGCTTCGAGGGAAAGCTCAGCCAATACGGCAGCAATCTCGCGCGGGCCGCGGTCGAGCTAGGCAAGGAGTGGCGTACCGACAAGTACCTCCGCAACCTCGATGCGCTTCTGGCTGTATGCGACAGCGAACAGTCGCTGCTGATTGCTGGCAGCGGCGAAGTCATCGAGCCCGACGACGGGATCATCGCCATCGGCTCCGGGGGCGCGTTTGCCCTGGCCGCCGCGCGCGCTTTGACGCAGCACACTC
>SLSB01000568.1 GCA_007130675.1 Candidatus Hydrogenedentota bacterium
CTACATTTCCGCGCGGGGTAACGTACGTTCTTGAGCCATCTCGACGGTTTATACCGTGCAATCGTCACGCGGCAGGAGAACTCGCCATCCTTCACCAGACAGGTGAGCCAGGATCACATTCCTGAGCCTTGACGAAATGACGCCCTAATCTGCGAAGACCTTCTCACCTGCTTTTTCAGGGTTGAGCGGCCCCTTTGGGGGTTTTCGGCTGTCTTTTCCGGACTGTGGATAAACGTGGGGCCGTTATGGAAGGGCGCGGGCAAGCTCGGGGTGCGTTGGGCCGACCTTGGTCTGCCGAATCTTGACGCCGCGCACAAACCCGGTCGTTTGGTATGGAGGTCCGGGCGCGCTGTACTGGCCCACGGTGAGCGGGCCATTCCATACGGTGGAAGACGGCGTACCGCGCGTTTCGCCAACGAGCTCGCCGTCCTGGTACAAGCGCGCGGTGGTCCCGTCGAACGTGGCCATGAGATGCGTCCATTCGCCAAGTACGGGCCGTCCGCCGTCGCAGACGATGCCGCCCGCGTACCACCGCCAGCCATTGCCGATACGTTGCAGAAACCAGCCGGGGCCGCCCCACTCGCCAAACGAAAGGATAACCGGCATGGCGTCGTCTTTGATGAGACGAACCTCGAGCTCGACGGCAAACGTCGAGGATAGGGCGAACTCGGGCCTTCCCTCGAAGGTGAGATGTCCGCCCTGGGTGAGATCGAGGGCGTCCTGCGCGATTCTGGCGTTGCCGTGCACCGCGGCCTCGAGGGTCGCGCCAGTGTGGGTGGCGGCGTCGAAAGCGGCGTCCAGTCTCGCGGTTAAAACGGGGTCTGTCATCGGCGGTGGCGCCTGCGCCAGGATGGGTGTGGCTTGTGCGCCTTCAATACCGCGACGGCTGACCGCGCGGACCGTGTAGACATACTCGGCGTCGGGCGCGACCGTGGCGTCTTCGTACAGCAGGTCCGGCGTGGGCTCGGTGGTGATGCGCTCGAACGCGTCCGAGCCCCTTGGCGCCCGGTACACGTGATACCGCTGCGGCATGGCTGCCGTCTCTTGCCAACTGAGCGCAACGCGGCCAAAGCCTGGCGTGACCGCCAACGCTTTGGCGGGAGGGGGCGGCTCGGGGGCGGGGACCTCGACAGCGGCCCGCACCGGCGCGGTGCGCTCGCGTCCCGAGGCAAGCACCAGCGCGTAATGCAGCGTGCCCGCGGGCGCATCGGTATCGAGAAGCCGGAACCCCTCGGTCTCGGCGATGCGGGTATCCGCCGACGGTGTGAAGCCGGGGTCATTGCCGCGATGGATCTCCGCCATCAGGCCGATGGTGTCCGCGGCGGCGTCCCATGACAGGCGCACGAAGCCCTCATCGAGTATGTCCGCGCGCAACTCCGGCAGGGTCTCGGGCAGGGGCGGGGGAACAAAATGGCGGGATTGCCCGGCGATGACTTCAGCGTGGGGCATGTCTATCCGCGCGGCGGCCAGCGCATCGCGCCGGCCCATGCGAATCGCGGCCAGCATCGCCTGGTAATGCTTGTCATCGGTCGAAGCAAACGAGGGCGCGGGCTCGGCGGGGGTATCGTCGGGCGGCGGCATGCGGCCTTCCGCGATGTAACGTTCGAGCGGCTGAACAGCGTGGGCGTAATTGCCGTTGACGAGCAGCCGCACGCGTTTTCTGCGCGGATCCACCGGTCTATCGAGGCACAATGCCAGGCCGTGGCCCTCGGCGTCCTTGGCGAGTGGGGCGCGCAACACACGGCTGAATTCCGGGCGTTCGAGGTTGATCCAATCGCTCTCGAAATTGAACTGGCTGCCGCGTTCGTGACAGGCCATGCACCCGGCCTCGCGCATCTCCGCGATGACCGCGTCGCGCGTCCGCGGATGCGCGCTGAGTTCAAATCCGCCGTCGGTATAGTCCCACGTGCCGTAATACAATCCGTTTGAATCGATCCACGCCATCAGGAGGTCCCGTTCACGGCGGGACAGCTCGGGAATCCGGCCGCCGTGTCCGCCAACGAGCACTTTGGCGAGGGGCGCGGCGCCCGAGCCATGCTCGCGAGGACCGAGGATTTGCGCCGACCACAGGGCCGTGCCGTTCATGCAGTCAATACCGGCGATCAGCGTGGCCGTCATCTGGTTTTCGCGTCGGCTGACGAGGTTCTCGTAGCTGATGTTGAAATGCTCGGTCCATCCCCCGGATAGATCCAAGCTACTGGCGAATCCGTCCGCGCCCCCGTGGCATGAAACGCAATGCCGGTCAAGCACAGGCTGGACCATGCTCGGGTAATCCATGTAGCCCGTGCCCCACGATTCGGGTTGTGGACGGTCGGGCTCGCGCATCAGCGCCGCGCGGACGCCCCGGTTGGCGGGCGCGTCAAACTTGGGTTCGTGGCAGCCGATGCACGAGCGGGTCACGCCCGGCGTGGCCTGCACGAAGGTCCGCATGCTTTGAACCAAACGCATGTCTTCGTCGAGCGCCTGAAAATAGATGGCCCTGCCGGCGGGCGCCTCGAAATGGGCCGACCCGTCGTCCTCGACCGGGACGATGCCGAGGTAGTTCTTCGCGCCAAACGCCAGCGCGGCGCTTACCAGAAACGTCTGGTTGTAGGGTCCGCCGCCGCCGGGCGACCCAGTAATGCGTGATGTCTCCTCGATAATGCGCAGCCATTTGACTTCGCCAGGTTCGATGCCGGTAAGTCCCTCGTAGACGTCTTGCACGTAGAATCCGCCCCATGCCCCCTCTGGGTCGGCGCCTTCAGGAAGGACCGCCGGAACGGTACGCGGCGCAACCGGCATGGGCGAATGCATGCAGATGCCGGGGTCCGCATGGATCAGCTCGCGCCGTCCCGAGCGATCCATGATCTCGATGGCGTTGCGGGCTGACCCCTCGGGCCGGCCGCTGAACAGCACCACATCCTCGCTGAGGGGCCACGGTCCGCACGAATCGCCTGTGTCCACGGTGGGGTCATCGGGATGCTCGAAGTTGAACAATGCACTCGGGTCGTTCTTGCTCAGGCGCGTGTCGACCATGCCGATGCTTCCGCGCGGAGGGGCATTGTGGCGCGCCAGTGTGGCCACGATGAGGTGCGGCGCGCCCGGCACCGGCCGCGCACCGAGAAAAGCCTCGGGCGTTACGAGATTGTTCGCGTACAGCGCCGTCTCGAAGGTGCCATCTGGAAAAATGGTCCAGAGACTCTGCTGGGTCAGGGCCGTCTTGTCCACGTATTCCCACCGGCCGTGCAGGATGCGCCCGTCGGGCATCACACACGGGTCGAACTCGTTCACATTGTTGACCGAGATCCGGCGGATATTGCTGCCGTCCGCATCCATCACGTGCAGAATATCCACGCCGGTGTTGTTGCACGGCACCAGACCGTTGGGCCGCGTGGTCGTGAAGACAATGCGTCCGTCGGGCAGGTAGGCGGGGCTGACATCGTGGTGGCTCGCGAAACGGCCCTGGGAATCGGCGCACGCAACCGGATACGACACGGTGCGCAGGCCGGTCCCATCGATGCCGATCTCGTAGATGCCGGTCGGACCATGCTCTTCGCCCTTGAAGCAAAACAGCAGGCGCGTGGCATCCCACGACAGGTCGGGGTCGCTGTAGATGCCTTCGCCGAGGGTCTCGGGAGTGTGCGGATCAATAACAGGACGCACGCGGTGCTTGCTGGGGTGCGCCCAAGGATTCTCGATCACGTAAATGCCACCGCCGGGATTCCACTTGTAGTAGGTGTCGTAGATGTGAATGCCCTGGTACGAATGGCGTTTCACGACCAGCAACGGCGCATCGAGCAATTCGCGCAGCGAACCTTCCTCGGGCGCGGCCACCCATGCCATCGTCACACCAAGCAACATTACCAGCACCGTACGCAATAAGGAAGACCTTCTCATCCTGTGTTCTCCAGAAGCCGCAACCACCCGCGCATCATAGACGGTTCCGCGCTTCCAGGCAAGCGGCGGGCATTTTTTTGAGGGATGTGCTAAGGTACGGAGCCGTTGCTGTGGTGTTGCGCATAGGTACCTGCGTTGCCCGCACTGCGCCAACCATATGGGGAAGCATAAGCATGCTCAAAGACCGTCCGTCCGTTGCGCCAGCCGGACCCCCCCCGGCATTGCATGTCCAGCGCGTCTTCTCATGGGGGGAACTGTTTGTCCTGATTCCCATGCACGCGTTCTGGATGCTGATACGCAGCACGCCATTCGTTGCCGAGAATACGGCCAGTGCATGGGTTGCGGCGCTGCCAATCCTGCTGCTCGTGCTATTTGGTCTGATCGCGCAGTTTTCGCGTCTCCGGGCGGCCGCCATCCACGCGGAATGGCTGTTTCACCTGACCGCCGCGGCGGGCATGGTTGTCCTGCTTGTCTACGTCACGGTTCGCGACCCCTTCAATCCGGGAATTCCCATCACGTGGCCCTTATGCTTCTGGAGCATCGTGATGGGGTTCGCGGCCTTGGCAAACACTGCCGCTCATGAACGCATCCGCGCGCAGACGGGGCTCGATGCACGGGCCCCGTGGGTGCCGGGCACGGTCATCGCGATCGCCGCTTGGGCTGTCATGATCGGGTTGGCGTCCGGCATGGCGTGGGCGCCCTATTTCTGGACCGCGTCGCTCATTTTTCACGCCGTGATGGCGGTTTGCAGCCGTAAGGCATCCGCTCCAGCAGCCGTCCCAGTAAATCGTCTGCAAAGCACGGCGGCACTCTTCGAGAGCCTGTTCTTGGTGGCTTTCATGACGGCAATCCTTCTGCGGGCCATCTTTGCCTTGCCGATGATCGGGCGTTTCGAGCTGAAATACCTGGAGTTTGTGAACCTCGGGGCACGCCCGGCCTTTTTCGCGGGGGCTGTGCTTGCATTACTCGCCGGACGATTCCGGTTTGCGTTTCTGACACACGCCATCGTGGCCCTCGTTGTGTTGACGGCCGCCCGGACCGCGTCATGGCCCATCGCCTTGGCTGTTGGCTACGGACTGCCCGCAATGTTCCAGAGCGTAACGCGCCAGGGCAGCCTCGCGCGCTCGCTCGTCTATCCCGGCGTGGTGGCCATGTGGCTTCTCGGTATGCTTGGGTTCTCGTTGGCCGGACTGATCGTCGAGTACAACATGGGGCTCGATTTCGCCACATCGCTCATGACGAATTTGCGCAACGCGGCGCTGGCGCTCTACATCATCTGGCTGGCATTGGCGGGAGTGCATTTCTGGCGGTCCAGACAAGATGCGCCGAACGATGGGGCCGTGGACGTCCCGCCCGCCGAAGAAAGCGCCGGGGGCATCCCCATCTACGCTGCCGCGTGGGCGGCCGTAGGCCTGTTCACCCTATACGTTCTCATAACCGCGATGTGGCCGCAGGTGTGGTTCGAGCGGGCCGAACGCATCGCCATCGGCGAACCCACCGGGGTGTGCCATGCCGGATACTCGACATCGGACGAAGAATACGCCAACCTGCACAAACTCGGCGTCCGCATGATGCGCATTGACTTCCAGTGGGACCGGATTCAGCCCGCTCCAGACACGTGGAATTTCTCGCGGTATGACGACTATGTTGATGCGGCTGAAGAACACGGCATTCATGTGATTGGTTTGCTCGTATACGACAACAGCGCCGTCGAGACCGACCCGGTTGGCTCGAAACGCGGCAAATACATCGCCCCAGCGGATCTTCCGCTCTACCTCGAGTATGTCCGCCGCACCGTCGACCGCTACCGCGGCCGTGTCTTCGCGTGGGAGCTCTGGAACGAACCCGACATCCCCCGGTTCTGGGACGGGCCGCTCGAAGAGGTTTATGAACTCATCCGCCAATCAGCCATTGCCGCGCGCGAGACCGATGCGGAAGTCATATTGCTCGGTCCAGCGATGACCTCAGGACTCGGGGTGCATTCCGCCGAAGGCATCGAGCATCTCCACGCGATCGGGGCGCTCGACCCGGTCGATCATCCTACGATGCACGCGTATGTCTCGGAGCCCCGCACGTACTACAATGAATTTCTGCGGCACCAAAACGCAGCAGCCAAATACGGCCACCCTGGCGCCATCTGGATCACCGAACTGGGCGACCCCGACGGCGGCGTCTACCCGTGGCGCGGGTCGCGCGAGCACCTCGCTGTGCATGTCATCAAGGCCTATACCATCGCGACATCACTCGGCATCGAGAATCTGGTCTGGTACTGCTACCGCGATGCGGCGCCCGAGAGGCTTCTGCGCAATCCGAAGGACTCGGAGGGTTTTTTCGGTCTCACCAACCATGACGAAACCTGGAAACCTGCCGCGCACGCCTACAGCCTCTTCTCGCACCATTGCCGCAACAGCGAGATCCGCGCGGACTTGGTCA
>SLSB01000239.1 GCA_007130675.1 Candidatus Hydrogenedentota bacterium
AACCCCGCCGGAACTGGGGCGGCTACGGCATGGACAATGCTTCGCCCGAGTGGCAGGCGGTGATCGGCGGCCACATGGCCATGCTCGCGCGTGAATTCGGCATCGAGGGCGCGCGCATCGATGTTGCCGACGGGCAAGGCCCGAACTGGGGTTCGCCGCGCACGAATCACGCCTCGTATTCGACCATCGGCGGCGGTATCGAGATGTTGCGCGCCATTCGCGACGGGATCGCGCAAGGCCCGGCGAACATTCCCGTGCTGATTCCCGAGAGTCCCCTGCGGCGCGAGTATTTCACCATCGAGGATGCGTTCGTGGTGGGATACGGATTCGAGTTCACCAATTGCATCCGCGACAATGTGGACCTTGCCCGCACCGAGCCCGCGCGGATGGTCGAGGTGTTGCGCGGCCTGCTCGAGACCGAACGCGCAACCCTGCCCCCCGGTGCCATCGTGATCCGCACGCTCAACAACCACGACACCGTGGTCGAGCGCGGCCGGGTGATGGACCGGTTCGGGGCAGGACTGGCACGAGCTTTTTACGGCGTCTGTGTGGCGGTCCCTGGTCTGCCGATGATGTATCAGGAGGAGGAGACCGGAAACTTCGGGGCGTTGCGGCGCATGAACTGGACGCGCCGCCTGCTTCCCGAACTGGGTGCCGGAGAAGCTGTGTATCTCGAGCCGGGGTACTTCGCGCCCGAGGTGTTCGCCGTGTTGCGCAAGGATGCCCACAACCAGACGATTGTCCTGGTCAACCTTTCCGGGGTCCGGCAAACCGGCCGCGCGGAAATGCCTGAAGACGTCGACGACGAGACTGTCGTGTATGACGCAGCCGCGGCCGTGTTGCGCGAGAAGGTGCGCAACGCGTACGTGCGAGACCACACGATCGAGTGGACCCTCGAACCCTACGAAACGACATTCCTGCGCATCGGCTCGCCGCCGGAAGACCACATCCCGGCTGCGCGGTTCGCGGCGAAGGACGATGGCGCGCTCTATGCACGCGAGACCCTCGAGTGGCGCGTGGATGAGACCGGTTTGACCGCGCGCTCAGGCGGTGTCAAGGCCCAACTGACCCTTCCGGGCATGAACTGGCAATCGAGCACCCCGCAACCAGGCGTCACCCTTCTGACCTCGCCCGCGGGCAGTATCGAAGTTCACGAGACATTGGTGGAAGTGGATGTCACATGCGACATCGCCCCCGAGTTCGCCCATAATCCCCTCGTGTTGCACCTGTCCCGTGCGAAACGCTGGACCATTTCGGGGGAGAGCGCCGTGCTGGACGACTGGTTTGTGACGCGCCGCTGGCGCTTCCCGGAAGGCTCGGATTATGTCTGGCGGCGGACTGACGTCTGGGGATATCTCCCGCATCAGGTCTACAACCGCGTGTTGCCCGCCGAACGACTTTGGCAAAGCATCTTCGAGCCTTTGCACGGCAAGGGCCCCGCGGCAGCATTTCTCGATGACGATTCGAGGGGCCTTTCACTTATCAACATCCGCACCGATGCCATGAACGTTGTGCTCACGGACGGCAGCGAACCTGATCGGAGGACCACCAGTGACGTCGCCCTGCTGTTCTTCGCCGTAGACGGCGATCTTCACCCGCAGATACAGCATTTCGGCCATGCCCAACCGTGGATCGTGCCCGGCCTCGAAGCGGTCCCCGCGCGGCCGCTGCGCGTGTCGTTTACGTTCTCCGACGCAGCTGCCGCGAACATGGATTTTGCGAAGTCGCGTTCCGCACTGACCCCATCGCAGCCCGTGGAAGAACGCGAAGGCGAGCAGTTCAGCGATTTCTTCCGGGCGATCTTCATGCCCGAGCCGGGCGCCGTGACGTGGCGCAACCTGGCTGCGGTACCCGGGACGTTCCAGATACAATTCGAGCTGCGCCACAGCGAACGCGGCCCGGAAGACACCGGCCTTTGCGACGCCTATGTGGTCGAGATAAACGGCATCACGGCACCGCTCGACTGGGTCGCCCTGAACACCGCCTCGACCGGCAACGCCTACTTCGGCCACGCACAAACCAAGCCGTTCGACCTGTCAAACGGTCCCCACACCATCACCATCCGCACGAAACGGCCCTGGTGCGCGGTCCGCCGGGGATTCCGGCTGATTCCCGCGACTCCGGCCGAATGACCCCCCTGTAAGACCGGTGCTCGCGACACGACTCAGTGTTCCCCTATCCTGCGGGCAGGCACGCGCGAAAGTAGGACGCACGGCGAGGAATACGGGAAGACCGGTGTATTGACAAACAGCTCGCTCCGGACTACGGTAGAGCAGCCGTGGAGGTCTTATACCGCGTTGCTCAAGCCCAAAGGTGTTGTGATCATCGTTGGTCGGCGAGACAGGCGTGCTCGAGCGGGAAGCGCCATTAGTGAAGGGAGGCCGCGTATGACAGTCACGAATAGGGAATCCGGGACGAACGTGCACGAAATCGCTGACGGGATCTACCGCATCAACACTCCGGTAAAGATTCCGGGATCAGGCGGTTTTTCCTTCAACCAATACCTCATCGTCGACGATGAGCCCTTGCTCTTCCACGCCGGCCTGCGGAAGATGTTCCCGCTGGTCTGCGAGGCGCTGGCGACCATCCTTCCCGTCGAGAAGTTGCGGTATGTCACGGTATCCCATACGGAAGCCGACGAAGCCGGGGCGCTCAACGATTGGCTCGCGGCCGCGCCCGATTCGGAGCCGGTGTGTGGCAGGGTGGCAACTATGGTGTCGATCGGAGACTTGGCCGACCGGCCGCCACGCGCGCTTGCCGATGGCGAGGTGCTCAGCCTCGGTAAGCACTCCGTGCGCTGGTTCGACACGCCCCATCTGCCGCACGCATGGGATTGCGGCTACATGATCGAGGAACAGACAGCTACGCTGCTGTGCGGCGACCTGTTCACGCAGGGCGGCTCGGATCTCGCACCCATCACGGAGTCGGACATCCTTGGCCCCAGCGAGGCATTCCGCCACCAGATGGACTACTTCTCGCACACAAAAAATGCACGCGCGATGCTCGAACGGCTGGCTGGGGCCAACCCGGAAACACTCGCCTGCATGCACGGCTCCGCATGGCGCGGAGACGGAGCGGACCTGTTGCGCGCCCTTGCGGATGTCCTGACGGCATGATTCGCGGCACGGTTTGCATGGGCACCCCGCCCAAGAACCGCTTTGCGCATGCGCTCAGCCGCGGCGTCAGCAATCCCGGAGGGAGGACGTCGCGAATGCGTGGGGTATCAACGGACGCAAGAAAGGTTAATACTACTTCGGAATCGATGGAAGTAGAGCTGAGTGCGGTGCTATGCACGGTTAATGGCCGCGTTTCTTCCAGTCGGGCTCGCTATCGGTGACAAAATCGGGCCTAACAGCTGATGCTGTGCCCTCCCTGCGCCTATCGGGTTCCACCTGTCTCTCGATGAGTTCCTCGCCGGAATCTTGCGGCTTCCTGAACCGTTACCTACGCAAGAATAGAAGCATTTGGCGACATGGCGCCTTGCGCTTTGGTATGCTGGCAGGCGGCGTGTCACGTTGATACAAAGTCGATGAACCGATGCACAATGGCAAGGAGGACGGTGTGGTGAGAGCGTTTGGAAGACTGCTGGCGGCGCTTCTGGTGTGTGCCGGGTGCGCCACGGTGCCGGTAAACGAGAATCTCACGCTTTATCAGGGCGACCCTATCGAGAATGCTCAAGGCGTAACCTTTGACGGCGAGGTGTTTGAGGTGCCGGGCACCGGCGCGCTGCCCCGGCGGGACGTCCAGCTTCTAATGTTTCAACCCGTGACGCCAGACGAGGAGGTGCATGCCGAGACGCCCGCGGGCGAAGTGCTCTCGGATCTCGCCCGCGAGATGCTCCCTCGAGGCGAGGCCCTGGCCGAACAGTTTCCCGGCACGGGCGGGGTTATTCTCGTGGATGACGGCCGTTTTGTATACAACGACGACGGCACCCACTCGTATCGGTACCATTTTGCCGGATTGGTGCTGCGGGAAGAGACAAAAGCGTGGGCGCAGTTTGCCGCGGCCTTTACCGAGGGCCGCAGCCGGGTCCGCGTGATCGAGGCGCGGTCCGTCGCCCCCGACGGAACCGTCCACACGCTGCCGCCGGATGCGTTGCGCGAGGGCAGCCCATCCGAGGAAATGCAATTCTTCAATCCCAGCCGGCGCGTTCTCGGGGGCGTGATTCCCGGCGTCGAGACCGGCTCGATTGTCGAGTACATCTACGAATACGAGAACTACAATCCCGAGGACCCCCGTCTGTTCTTCCCCGGATACTATTTCCAGTCGACCGAGCCGGTGGTCTTGTCGCGGGTGGTGGTCGAGGTCCCCGGCGATCTGCCGTTCCATTACTTCACCCGTCACTTCCCCGACGGGGCGCCGACCGAACCCGATATCGAGCATCACGGCGATCACGCACACTACACCTGGGTGCTCGAGGATATGCCGCCGCTGGTGCAGGAGCCGCAGATGCCGCCAAGGGCCGATCTCACCCCGCGCATGCAAGCCTCGGTGTTCGAGTCGTTCGAAGACGTCTTTGCGCTGCAACGCGACCTTCAGCTCGCACGCACGCGATTAACCCCCGAGATCGAGGCCGAAGTGGCGAGAATCATCGAGGGCGCCGAAGACATCGAGGAGAAAATCGCGCGCATCTACCACTGGGTGCAGACCAATATCCGCTATGTCTCGATTAAGGGAAGCCTCGGGTCGGGACTGTCGGGCCACACGGCCATGGAAGCCTTTGTGAACCGGTATGGCGACTGCACCGACAAGGCCAACTTGTTTTCTACGATGCTCGAGGCCATCGGCGTGACCAGCTACCCGATCATCGTCCGGACGAACGACAGCGGCGTCGGGGTGACCGAAATCCCGACCATTGACGGAAACCACGCCATCACAGAGATTGAACTCGAGGATGGGCGCCGCTTCTACCTCGATTCGACCGCGCAGAATTTCCGGTATCCCCATTTTCGCCCCGACAATCACGACGCTATTGCGATCAACGCCATCCGGGGCGATTTCAACATGATTCCGGTGCCGCCGCCCGAGGACAATGCCCGTCACTCGGTGCTCGATGCGGAATTGTCCGCCACGGGTGACGTCGTGGTGCGGACGCGCAACGCGTACACCGGCTTCATCGAGGCGGGTATCCGGGCGTTCTGGAAGCGGGTCCGCGAGGACGAACGCGAAGACCAAATGACCGAGTACGTCAACTCGCTGAGTCCGGGCGCGGTTCTCGACGGCTTCACGCTGTCGGACTTGATGGACCTGGCCGAGCCCGTGCGCATGACCATCGATTACACCCTGCCGGGCCACGCCATCCGCGCCGGCGAGCTTATGTACCTGCAGATGCCCACGTTCGAGCGGTCGTATCCCGAGGTGGCGCTCGACGCGCGCAGATTTCCGATCCAGTACATGACCACCGAAGAGCGCAATCTCACCATTCACCTTGAACTGCCTGAAGGGGTCCGGCTGAAATGGGCGCCGCCCCCGCTGCGCATCAGCACGCCCTACATCGAGTACGAGGCGGCCTACGAGGAAACGGCCTCGGGCGTGACGCTGACCGAACAGTTCCGCCGGCCTGAGCGCATCATCCCGGTCGAGGCCTACCCCGAGTACCGCGACGCACTGCGGGCCATCGCGGCATTCAGCGCAAGAGAGATTTTCGTGACGGAGGAGGGTTGATTTGATGACACGCACACGATTCGCGATATGGGTTGCTGCAGTGGCGGTGCTGACGCTCTCGTTTGCCCATGCGGATACCCTGTATCTGCGCGACGGCGAGCAGCACTCCGGAAGACTGGTCGAAATGACCCGCGACAGAGTCCGGTTTGAAACGGCTGAGGGCGTGCTCACTTTTACCAAGGCCGATGTGCTGAGGGTTCAACTGCAGCGCGCGCGCCAATACGATGACATCGAAACGGTCGAGCAGATCACCGACCCCGACCTGCTGGCCAGCCTCGAGGCCTTGCCCACGCGGGCGGATTTCCCCGCCGCCGGGTATGTCACGTTGTTGCGCCGCCGCACCCTTGATCTCACGGAGCCCGGCCTCCTGAAAGAGACCGTCCGGCACATCGCGCTGATCATGCAACAGCGCGGCGAAGAGGTGGCCACCACAAACGTCTTCTATTTTGAGGATAACGACGAGGCGCGCGTCGATTTCGCGCTGACCGTCACGCCCGAGGGCCGCGTGCTCCATCTCAGCGATGCGGCGCTCAAGCACGAAAGCATCTACTTGCGCCTGCCGGAATACAAACGTCTGACGCGGCTGCGCTTCGCATGCCGCGAACCCGCGCCGGGTAACGTGATCGACGTGCAGTACAC
>SLSB01000228.1 GCA_007130675.1 Candidatus Hydrogenedentota bacterium
AGTTCTGACAACATGCATCGCCATAGCGGGGTCATTGCAGCGCCAACGGAATCATGAATTCATCCATTTTGATCTGCAGCCCAAACTGGCTGTTTTCAAGGTTAAGTTAGCGCTTATGGGTGGCAACCCGGGGACCTGCATATCCAAATATATGAGTCCCGCAGGGACGGCAGAAACGGGTCAGGTTTTTAAGATAATGGGGCTCGTATTGGGCATTATTCTGCCGTCCCTGCGGGACTCAGTTCCGTGTACGCGAGAAGTCCCCGGGTTGCCACCCGGGGCTAGTGTCTTTCGTGCCTGCGGCACTTTCAACTCAAGAACGATAAAAACGACAACGAAAATGGAACCTTAGAAAAGCAGCTCCATCCGCGCCCATCACGTGATCGCCCGGCCTTATGAGCACCTATCCGAGTCGCGAGACTCACCCACTGGAAGAAAGGGCATACACCCCGTTTTGCTTCCTGTTACTGGGCAAAATATCGGGTAGTTCCCTTGAACCGCTTTTCCAGGTCCATTGGAATCAGACTTGTTGGCGAGACACCTGCGCTATAGCGCTATTCTTCTGTCTCGTCCCATTCCGCTTCGGGCGGACTGGCGTATTCGGCGTACCGCGCGGGGATGTCGGCTTCATGCACATCACCGCTGTGAATGAGATAGCGCGCACGCAGCGTCAGGCTCTCGCCTTCAGCAAGCGTGTACGAACCGTCTTCACCAAGTCTTGCCACGTCGGACAGAGCGAAGAAGTTGCAGCCGACCAAACCATAGTCGCGCACGTGCCATGCTGGCAGGCGGAAGTTCTCGGGATGCGAGAACAGCGCGATCCCCCGGTTGCCGACGCCTTCCACCGGCCCGGAATAGTCCATCCATTCGGTAGGCGTGCCGTAGACTTCGCGCTCGGTCTGTTGGCCGAGCGCGTTGGTCAGCACTCCCGCCCGGTTGCCCTGAATCTCGGGCCGAATCCGGAAGGCAAAGAAACCTTCCTTGTCGTCGGCAAACGTCACCTCGCCATGCGAAGCAGTGAACGTGACGGTCTGGTCGATAGCGCGCAGCGATGGAGGGCCGTTCACGAAGTGGTATTCGCGGGTTTCGTCGACGATGGGGTTCCCGTCGCCGTCAACCCAGACGTTTTCAGCGCGAAGCCACCCGTAGGCATCGCCCGACTCGGCCTCGACTTTGTTGGTCTTGATGGGCACGCGGTGCCATGTGTCGAAGCCATTTACGTCGCCGAACGCCGTCCACAGCGACTGATGATGAACGTGATCCGTGCTGGCGACGGGTTCGTCCTCGCCCATGGGGAAGTTGCGTGTGATGGTCACGCCGCCTTCGGCATAGACCGGCCAAAGATACGGCATCCGGTGATCGGGTCCAAAGTTGTACGTCGTGAAATGTTCGTCGCGGATGTGCACCGTGGCGCGGCCGGCCTCTTCATCCACAGCTATCCGCACCGCGGGCGGGTTGTTCTGCGGATGCACCTTGACCGTGAGTTGGTGCGTGGTTTCCGCGGGCAAGCCGCCAACCAGGAACGTCAGGCGGCCGTCACGGACCGTCGCCGGAAACGCGGCGCCCGATTCCGCATGGAGCACTTCCACCCGGCCCGCCGGCACGGCGCCCTCGAAGGGGACCGACACGGCGACAGCCTCCGTTACCGCCTCGGTGGTCGTCAGCGTGAGCGAACGGCCGTCCAATCCATAGGCGCTCGGGCCTGTCAAAAGCAGCGCAGCAGCGGCGCCAATAACCAACATCGCACGCATAGCATACCTCCTCAGAGTTGCGTTGCAGAAAATACACCTTGTCCCAGTGCTGTCAGTCTACCCTGTCAACGGTGCCCAGGGCAACCCCGCGGGCCTGCAGCCCGAAAATGCGCGATAATTGGTCTCTGTCCGCATTTCTTCCAGTCATACAACCCCCGCGCACTGCACCCTGTACTTCTCTCTTGTCCGGAAACGGAGAGTGGGGTTTCCAGCCCGCTCTTAACAACAGCGGCAGCCGACAGCCCCCGTCCGCTTTCCATATTTCGGGACCGCACCTGCCGCCAGATGTGTGCCCGCAACATGCGTCACAGCGGCCAGCGGCGAATCCACCACCACACCCCTCCGGTCTCATTCGTGTCTTCTTGCCTTGTGTGGCTCGATCTTTTTGCCGGGGTCCAACCAGCTCGCGCTTTCAGTGACGCGGGATGTAGGGGACGTCTGCGCCATATGCAGATGCGCTTTTCCGGCTTTCTATAATGGTGCGTGTGGGCTGCGAGGGGAGTTGCTTGAAGTTCGTTTTTGTGCTTTAATGTTCGCTTTGCGCATGCTGGCGTCGGCCAAAACGTGCCAAAGGGAGACCGCTGCGAGTCGCTTGTCCTGATGATTCCCGGTATAGTGGTGCGTGAATTGCCGTTCGAGGACGGCGAGCAGCCTGATATCGCGGGTTTCGGATGACCGGATGGCAGCAGAGAAGCTACAACGAACAGGAGACGGTTGGATGAGCAAGACGGACAGGACAGCACACGCCCGGCTCTCGCGGCGGGGATTTATGCAGGCGAGTGCGGCGGTGGCCTCGGGGTCCATGCTCGCGGGCGCAACCCCTCAAGCGCTTGCGGACGTGCCCGCGTGGCGGCAGACGTCAGACAAGGTGATCCGTATCGGCGTCGTGGGTGGCGGTTTCGGTGTGACGTTTCACTGGCACGAACACCCGAATTGCGTGGTCGAAGCCGTTAGCGACCTTATCCCCGAGCGCTGCGAGCGCCTGCAGGGCCGCTACAACTGCGACAAGGCGTATGAATCGCTCGAGAAGCTCATTCTCGATCCGGCGATCGACGCGGTGGCGGTGTTTACCGAAGCGCCCAACCATGCGAAACACACGATCGACTGCATGGAACACGGTAAACATGTCATCGCCGCGGTACCCGCCTGCCTGACCCTCGAGGAAGCCGCGGAAATAAAGGAAGTGAAAGAACGCACCGGACTCAAATACATGATGGCGGAAACCAGCCATTACCGCTGGGAGACCATCACCGCGCGGCGTCTTTTCGAGGACGGTCTCTTCGGCCGACTGGTCTATTGCGAAGGCGAGTACTACCATCCGGGCATCGGCGCGGCAGACGACCGCCTCTCGATGCGCGGCGGCGAGCGCACCTGGCGCTGGGGCTATCCGCCTATGCTCTATCCGACCCACAGCACGGGGTTTCTTGTCGGCGTGAGCCGCGAACGGCTGGTCAAGGTCTCGTGCATCGGCACACGCAAACCCGGCGACCTGGGCTTTGAAGACAACGACTACGACAACCCCTTTGCCAATGGCATGGCCATGTTCCTGACCGACCAGGGCCACCCCTTCCGGTGCAACGTCTGCTGGGACATCCACGGCCATGGCGAGCGGGCGCAATGGTTCGGCACAGACGCTGCCCTGTACATGGACGGCTGGGGCGGCCAGCCGTTTGTCTTGCAGTTTCCCGGCAGGTCCATAAACACCATGCCCGACTACTGGCACATGGTGCCCGAAGACATGCGTTACGACACCGGCCACGGAAAATCGCACCCGTTCCTCTCGCACGAGTTCATCATGGCGCTGGTCGAGGACCGCGAACCCGACATTGACCTCTACGAGTCACTGGCGATGACCGTCCCGGGCATCGTCGCCCATGCCTCGTCGTTCAAAGACGGCGAACAGCTCGATATTCCCAGTTTCGACATTGCGTGAGCCAGTTTCAGGAGGATTTTCGATGCATTTCGCGGCATATGCGTTAATCGTGATGGTGTCCGTGGCGGCAGCCCCGCAGGCCCATCTCGATGCGTGGGACATGACGGACGAGGGCGCGTGGCAGGTGCTGCCCGGTGCTCCTGCGGTATTGCGCCAGACGGACCCCGAAGCAGAAGCATCGGCCCTGCAATCCCTGCCGGGCGACGGGGCGATCATGTGGCGCTGTTTTGTCGAACCGTCGCCAACCACCGAAGCCGCGGGCATCTGGTTTGCCGCAACACCCGGCCTCGGCAGCGGCTACCGGTTGACGCTCGGGGGCAATCCCGGCGTCGGCGGCGTGCAGCTTCACGATGCCTTGGGCGCGTTGCTCTGGGAAGACAAATACGCCCCCTGGACCTACTACACGCCCTACATACTCGAGGGCATTGCCGAACCGGGGCGCATCCGCGTGCAGATGCTACGGTGGGACGGAACGACTCTCGAGGCCCAGAGCGACTGGATTGACGCGCCCGATTGCGCCCCGGATACCGCGCGCGGCTGCGGACTGTACGCACGGGGAGTTGCGCGCTTCTGCCACTGGGAAGCCCCGGACACGCCGGTTTCGCCTATCGTTCCCGATTCGCCCAGCAGACTGCGCCTGATTACCAGCGATGATTCGGAGTGGACGATCATCGGGCCTGGCGAGTGGAAATGGATGACCCCGGAGAGAAGGGTGCTGCGGCAGGGAAAGGATGTGCACCGGTCGTCGGTGGTCAACGCGAATCTGGGCGGCGCGGAAGGCACATGGCAGACCCGTATCCTGCTCGAGAGAGGCGCGGGCGGCGGGGGATTGCTACTCCGTACCGATCCGCAGGTGCAGACCGGTTTCCTGGTCTGGCTTGGGGGCGTCCATGGCGCGGGTTCGCTGATGCTATACCGCATGCCGCTCGATCAGATGTGGGCAAGCTCCCAGGACCAATGGTTCTACGACACCGAATACATTCTCGAGGGCACGGTCCAGGATGGCAAGGTTTCCGGGAAACTCATGCGCGCCGACGGCACGGTTATCGTTGAAAGCCCGCAATTTGACCTTACCGAGGGGGAGATGCGCCTTACGGGCAACCTCGGTTTGATGACCTACATTGGTAGGGGCAGGTTTTGGGATTTTTCGGAAGAAACGCGTGCGGCCGCGCCTGCAAGCACCCTCGAGACGGAGCAAGCACCCGCTCTCGGGCCCGGCTGGGTCGTCCGGGGCGGCGATTGGCATTGGATAGACGGGGCCCAGACAGCCATGGCGCAGGAAGCGGCACACGGCACGGCGGCGGTCATCAGCACGGTCTTGACCGGAGCACGGGGCGTGTACTCGGCGACGGTAACCTCCGGGCCGGAGGCGGAAGCCGTGAGCCTTCTTTTCCAGGTCTCGCCGGACCTGCGCGAAGGCTTCGAATTGAGGCTCGGCGAGGGCGCCGTACTGCGCAACATGGCCGGGCGTATCCTGTTCGAACACCGGGGTTTCGCCTGGACGCCCGAAACGTCATACCTCCTCGAGGGGATCGTCGAGACCGACCGGGTGAGCCTGCGCATCACGGATACAGAGGGGAATATCTTGTTGAGGGCCGATGACTTCTACGTCTCGGACAGAAACAATACCCGAATCGGCGGCATCGGATTCCAGACCATCAACGGGACGGCCACGTTCGCGGACTGGACGGTGCAGCCGCTAGAGTAAGTCCTCGAAGGGGGGGAGAACCCACATGTTGAAACACCTTCCGCTGCGTAATCCGCGGCCAGACGCGCAGCGTTTTGTCGACATTCTCATGGGCCGGCGCGAGGGCCCGCCGCCGCTTATCGAGTACATTGTAGACCCCACCGTCATGAAACCTATCGTAACCGGCCTGCTCGGGCGCGAATGGGTCAACGAAGCCACTGACAGGGCTTCACAACAAGTGTTTCTCGACAATTTCATCGCGTTCTGGCATGGGATGGGCTATGACTTCGTCCGCATGGAGATTGGTCTGCCCTTCGCCGAGAAACGTCTCCTGCACGACGATGTGGTTCCCGAATCCGAGCATCAGCGCGCCTGGACCAACCAGCACGAGGGCACTATCGCCTCGTGGGAGGATTTCGAGCGCTACGATTGGCCTTCGCCCGAAGACGTGGATTCCTTCCCCCTCGAGTACGTGTGTGCGAATCTCCCCGAGGGCATGGGGTTCATCACCTGCCATGCGGGCGGGGTGTTCGAGCACGTCTCGCAGATCATGTCCATCGAAGGGCTCTGTATTGCCACGTACGAACAGCCGGACCTTGTGGCGGCGGTGTTTGACAAGGTCGGCGCGCTGCTCGAGGCGTACTACGAACGGCTCTTCGGCCTCGACAACCTCTGCGCCATTCTGCAGGGCGATGACATGGGGTTTCGCACGGGCACGCTCATTGCGCCCGAGGATATGAAGCGCTATGCCTTGCCGTGGCACAAGCGGCTCGCGCAATGCACTCACGACGCGGGTCTGCCCTATTTCCTGCACTCGTGCGGGAAACTCGAGACCATCATTGACGACCTGATCGATGATGTGGGCATCGACGGCAAACATTCCTACGAGGACGCGATCATCCCCGTCGAGGAGTTTCAACAACGCTACGGC
>SLSB01000420.1 GCA_007130675.1 Candidatus Hydrogenedentota bacterium
CCTGTGCCAGAAAGAACGATGCGCTTCCGGGTTCCTGCACATCTCCTCGGTATTCGAACACCAGTCCGCTGCGGCTGCGCGTGCGGCCGGGGTACATTATGAAGCTCTCGCCTTCGCGCAACAGATTCACAAACGGCCGTAACTGCCCGATCGAGACGTTGTCGCGCGAAATCTCGAGCGTGCCCAGGGCGCAGATCAACTCATCCACGTTTACCAGGCGGTACCACCACGAGTCTTTCTTTCCGGCGAAAAAGTCGTCGCGCGACATGAACCGCGGCATGATACGCTGCGCCCGAAACGCCGCAGCGAAACTCACGAACGGATCAAGCAGGTATACATGGTTTTGCGCGAAGACACAGGCCGCATCGGCTGGACACCGCTCGGTATGCATCACACGAAGCGTCTTTCGCCACCGCAAGAGCTGTCCGATGACTACATAGAACGCTTCGCGCTTGGGCATCAGATCCGGCCGCCCTGCAAGGTGCAAGCGGTGCAGCAGATAATGCAATAGGCCAAAAACAACCGTTATCCACGCGCGTAGTGTTCTCATGGGTTGGTGATTGTACCGGTTATGCACTGGCATGAACAACCGCCAAGGTTCTTTGGGAATCGCTGGGTGAGCATTGATGAGAGGGGAGTCATCGCCGGATGTCGCGTTCGATCTCATTATCCCGCCACAGTCTGTCTGGACAATAAGCAGGCACCTTCTTCGCAACCAAGGTCTGCGCGTATATCGCCAGCTCAGGCGTGCCTGAGTTGGTGAGAGATTGCGACTATCGCCCCGCCTTTCGCACACTTGAATGGCAGCCAGGGCATAGGGCATCCACAAGAGAAACGAGGTCTGAGGGCTTGTGGCAGGTTGCGCGGGAGGGAGGATGGGAGGCGCATGGGTAAGGTAAAATAATAATACTTATAATGATGCTAAACTTATTGGCAATGTGGCACAGGTTTTTAGGGTTTTGGATTTCGCCGGGTGCTTGCCGCGTGGTATCATGGATATGAGGTTTGGAATTGGCAAGGATTTTTTGACTACATAGATGAAACGAAGAGCAACCACATTTATCTGGAGTTGGCTGGCGGTATTGCTTGTTGTCTTGCAGGGATGCGGCGGCAAGCCGGAGAAGATCGTCGAAATCCCGCCTGTAGATTTGTTGCTGGCCGGCGAGATCATGGACCGGACGGTCGAGGTGTATGCCGGGTTTTCCACGTATCGGGACTCGGGGGTGATGACGCGCACGTTTTATGCCGACGACGGCGAGCATCAGGAGACCCAGACTTTCACAACCGCATTCCGGCGTCCGTACCGCTTTCGCTTCGAGTGTCGCGAGGGCGAGAATCGCTACATCGTTTATGCGGATGCCGCAGCCGTGCGGGCCTGGTGGAGTGTTCATGAAGGGGTCCAGCCGATGGCTTCGGTCGATGAGGCTATTGCGCTGGCCGTCGGACCCTCGAACGGCACCTCCCACACCATTCCGCGGCTGCTGATGCCCGAGCGTGTGCGCGGCAGAAGTCTGGCCGAGCTGCGCGGGCTTGAGCGCCTTCCCGACGCCATGCTCGGGGATATCGCCTGCTACCGGCTCGAGGGAACGGACCGGTACGAAGATACCCACACCATCTGGATCGAGCGCGAGACCTTTCTCGTGCACCGTATCGACGAGAAGCATAGCTTCCCCGACTTCACCACGGTCGACCGCACGGTCTATCGCCCTGAAGTGGATGTCGAACTGGCCGATGAAGAATTCGACCTCGGGGCGCCGGGAAGCCAGACGATGCGCAGCATGGTCACGGCGCGTCTGCCCTGAACGCCGCTTGTCTGCACGAAATGCTTTGCACTCCCGCGTTGTTTGGATTGCAAGGAGACCCTTACCACATTGGTTTAGAGGATGCGCGGAAAGGAGTCCTACATGGCCACGAAGAACCGTCAGGTGCTCTTGGCGACTCGTCCAAAGGGATATCCCAAAGAAACCGACTTCACGTTGGTTGAAACGGAGATGCCCAGCCCCGGGGATGGCGAATTTCTGGTCAAAATTCATTACCTCTCGGTCGACCCGTATATGCGCGGGCTGATGAACGACGTCAAGACCTATAGGGAACCGATTCCTGTGGGCGGGGTCGTGATTGGCGGCGGGGTGGGGACGATCATCGAATCGCGCCACCCTGAGTACCGTGAGGGCGAAGTCGTGGTTGGCTACTGGGGCTGGCAGGAATATGCCGTGTCCGACGGCAGCGGTGTGCACCGTTTTGATCCTGCGATTGGTCCCATGTCAACGGCCCTCGGAGTGCTCGGAATGCCCGGTTTGACGGCGTATTTTGGTCTGCTTGACATCGGGAAACCCCAGCCGGGCGACAGCGTGTTCATATCGGGGGCGGCTGGTGCGGTAGGTTCGGTGGCCGGCCAGATAGCCAAAATCAAGGGCTGCCGCGTGGCGGGATCGGCCGGTTCTGCCGAAAAGGTCGCCTTTCTAGACGAGATTGGCTTCGACGCGGCGTTTAACTACAAGGAAGTGTCCGATTACAATTCGGCATTACGCGAGGTATGTCCGGGTGGCATTGACATCTATTTCGACAATGTCGGCGGCCCGCTGACCGATGCCGTATTCACACAGATAAACCCCGGCGCGCGCATTGTGGTCTGCGGGCAGATCGACCAGTACAATGCTCAGGAGCCGCCGCAGGGTCCGCGCCTGTTGTGGCACCTGATCGTGAAATGCGCGCGGGCTGAAGGGTTTCTGGTGTTCCAGTTCGAGGACCGTTATGAAGAAGGACAGCGGGCCATGGCTCGATGGATGGCCGAGGGCTGTCTTACCCATCGAGAAACGATCACCGAGGGCATCGAGAACACACCGGAGGCCTTCATTGGCCTTTTCACGGGCGAAAATACCGGTAAGCAGCTCGTTAAGGTTGCCGAGCCAGAGCAGCAGTGAGGGATTTTGAGAGCTGCTCCCCGGGCCGTTCCGGGAATATCGGGATTGACACGGCGTGTCTAAACATGGTAGTCATGTGCGCGTAGGGTCCCGTCAGCCCGAGATGTTTGCGCAATCCTAACCTGTTTGATGACAACAGTTTGTTTATGGGAGACACGTTCATGACGCATGTAGTGGTCGAGGCCTGCATTAAGTGCAAGTATACTGATTGCGTGGCGGTATGCCCGGTGGATTGTTTTCACGAGGGCGCCAACATGCTGGTGATAGATCCCGAGGAATGCATCGATTGCGGCGCATGTGTCGACGAGTGCCCGGTTCACGCGATTTTTCCCGAGGAAGATCTACCCGAGGAATACCAGGATTACCTCGAATTCAATATCGAGTACTCGGCGAAATGGCCGCTCATCACCGAGGGTCAGGAGCCTCTCGACACGGCCGAGGAGTTCAAGGACGTCGAGCACAAGCGCGACCTTTTTGATCCAACCCCTGCCGTGCAAAACGAATAGACTGCGCGACGCACCATATCGGTCGACTTTCGCCGCGCCTGTGTAATGTACCGCGTGATACTCTTCGTTGGCTGTGCGCGGTCTTGTCTATGCCATGGCTTGGGCGATGGCGCTTCGATGACTAAGCGATGTACAGTTCTATGGCCGCTTGATCTGATAGTCCTCTTTGGAATATTCTAACCAATATTTGGTAGTCTTTGGTCCACATCATTCTAATTTGGAATAGACAATGCCTGAATGGGTGTTCGAGACAACAGAACTGTTCGAGCGAAGATTCCGGCAGTACAAGAAGAAACATCCGCAAGAAACAGCAGCTACGTTAAACAATCTTGAGACGTATCGGCAGGCGCTCAGTGCAGGGGTCGAGCGAAGCCGAATCCAGGCAGGCTTCATACACCGCGAACCGCAAGGCGTTGTTGCAATAGACCAGCAAGGAGCCAAAGGTGGCACACATGAAACAAGACTCTACACATACGCAGTCGAAATCGACTGTGTTTTGCATCTGATCACCATGGGCGACAAGAATTCGCAAAAACGCGACCTGAAGGACTGCCGGAGTATTGTAAGCAGTCTTCGCCGCAAATAAGGAGAGGTGGTGCTACAATGGGAAAACGGTACGCATCGGTTACGGAAATGGTGGAAAGCGTGACCGGTGACAAACCTTATGCTCAAGAACTCGAGGGGGATCTTGCGAGCCAATCGCTGGCCAGAACATTATTCGTTTTGCGGTGCCAGAAAGGCGTGACCCAAGCGGCACTGGCGGCACGGCTCAACTGGAGCCAGAGTCGTGTCTCGAAACTTGAGCACTGCGCACTGGACAAGATGAAAGTTGGCGATTTGGCCGCCTACATCGACGCGCTCGGCCTGCAAACATGGATATGCTTTCACAAGAAACAGATGTCCGCCGTCGAGTGGGTAAGATTCCATGCGCTCGAGGTCAAGAAACACCTTGAACTGCTGGCAAGCCTGGCACATAAAGATGAAGGCATCTACGAGGGCGTGAAGAATTTCTTTGGTGAAGCACTCGTAAACCTTCTACGTATAGTGGAGACCAGCGCAAAGAGACTCCCCCGGCAGCGCCGCAAATTATCATCTCTTCAAGTGTGCGTAACACCCAATGCGGTTGACGAACCGGCCGCGGGCGAAAAAGACGCCAACGAGATTGCCGTCGAATAGGATGCGCGGTCTTGTCTATGCCATGGCTTGGGCGATGGCGCGGATGTGGTCGGGGGTCGAACCGCAGCAGCCGCCAATGAAGCGCGCGCCGGCCTCGAGGAGTTGCGGGACCGCTTCGGCGTAGATCTCGGGTTTGGCTCGGAAGACCATATTGCCGAGCGCGTCTGTTTCGGGCAGGCCGGCGTTGCCCTTGACCCAGATGGGAAGCTCGTTGCCGCACGCGGCGTATTGCCTGGCGATGTTGGGGAAGGTGTCGATGCCGACCCCGCAGTTGGCCCCGACAAAAGACGCGCCGAGGGTTTTGGCCATTGCATGGGCCTGTTCGATGCTGACGCCCATCATGGTCTTGTCGTTGTTTTCGCCCGAGTCAAAGGTAAACGATACGCCCACGGGCAGGCTGCATCCCTTGAGGGCGCCTTTGAGGAGTGCTTCGGCTTCGACGATGTCGCTCTGGGTCTCGATGACAATGGCATCGGCTCCGCCATCTTGGAGGGCGCTTGCCTGCAATGCCGCGGCGTCTTCGACGAGGCCGGGCTCGATATCGCCCATCATGACCATTTTGCCGCAGGGGCCTATCGAGGCAAATACATAGGCCTTGGCCTGGGCGGCCTGTTTTGAGAGCTCCGCGCCCCGGCGGTTAAGCTCCTCGGCTTTTCCTGAGAGGTTGTGTCGTTCGAGTGCAATCGGACTACTGTTGAATGTGTTGGTCAGAATAATCTGCGCGCCTGCGTCCACATAATCCTTAGCGACAGCCTGCACGGTGTCTGGGCGCTCGATGTTCCAGAGGTCGCAAATGTGGCCGGGGTCTCCTCCCCGTTTGGCCATTTCGGTGCCCCATGCTCCGTCGGTGCACAGCGGCGGCAAATCGTTGAGATTCTCTCGGGTGAGTTTTGCGCTCGGCTCGAATGTCATGGTAGACCTCGCTTTTGTTCGGGTGCTGAACCCCTTATTGAACGACCCGGGCCATTTTCTCTGGCACCTCATCTTCGCAAAGCCGTCAGCAGTTTGCCAAATCAGCCCGCGCGCTTGTTTGGCGCCAACAGCCGTACGCAGGCATCATACACCATGCTCGGGGTGATTGGACTCAAGGCGTCTTCAGCCGCCGCATTGTTGGGGTCGAGTTCGTGCGCGCGTTCAGGCGTGAGGACTTCGCAATCAGCGTGATACGGGGCGTGTTGGGCGGCATTGGTTCCGATAAAGATAGCGACCACCGGCGTGCCCATGGCGGCGGCGATGTGCATGGGGCCAGTATCGCCGCCCACGTAGAGGTCTGCGCGGTTTGCGAGCCAGGCATAATGTTTGAGATCGGGGGTCTCGGGCGCGATTACCGGGCTGCGTCGGCAGCATTCGAAGACCTTTTGGGCGATGTGGCGCTGGCCGGGTCCCCACGTCAGCATGACCTCGAAACGCCCATCGGCGATGAGCGTGTCGCAGATCTCGGCAAAATAGGCCAGAGGCCAGCGCTTCTCACGCCGGTCCACCGCGGCATGCACGGCGACGAGACGTTTGCCTGCCTCGAAGGTGCGGTCGACAAAGTCGTCGACCGTGTCTTGGACATCCGGCGGGACCTCGATGGTCACGGTGGGCCACCTCAGGCGCGATGGCACCACGGCTTCACAGAGGATGACGTTCTCCTCGACCCGGTTGAGGGTGGGCGAGGGCAAGCGGGTGCGGCGGTTGGTGAGCA
>SLSB01000163.1 GCA_007130675.1 Candidatus Hydrogenedentota bacterium
CATTCTCGCCATCTCATTCTGGAGCTCTGTAAAGGCGCTCCATGGAGTCAGGTCACCCCGGTGTCTCCCACGTACCAAAGCCATTGCAATCCCTCCTTTCAGACTTACCGAACTGAAACCCAATCGGGTGTCCGGTTGTTTCCTTTCTTTGCGTGACCAACTGCCTTACCGCACGGATCATGCCAACTTCGCTCGGATCAAGTAAGCTTTTCCATAACAGCCGGATATGAAGAAATGCCTCATCGCAAAAGAGAAACGTCGCCCGTGCATGTTGCTGAATGGAAACAGCCGTGTTTCGGAATGAAACGCTTCTCTCCAGAGTCGGCGAAAACAGACGTGTAAAAGATTGACAAGGACCGGGGGGTATGTTAGACTCCATTTGTCGCACGATTTCTGATGCTGGTGGTGGTTGGAAGGGGAGGAGCGTTTGGTGGGCATACCAATGGAAACCGCGAAAAAGATTCTGGTGGTCACACTGGTGGTGGCGGTGGGGATTATGACGATACCGTCGGCTTCTGCCCAAGTATATGATCCCACGGGTGAACTCGCCCCAATCACCGGCTTTGAAAAGGCCATGACCAAGCTGGGCCGAGGGTTGTCCAATGTCTTTCTCGGGTGGGCCGAAATCCCCCTGACATTCGACCGTAACTTGAAGAAGGGCAAACCTTTTGCGTACTTGTTCGGGGTGGCTCCGGTTTTGGGAACTGCCCGCGCCTTCATGCGCACCGGAACGGGTGTATTCGAAGTTGTGACATTTCCCTTCTCGGACCGCGACGTCAACTACGAACCCATCCTTGAACCGGAATACATTTTCTAGCTCCCTTGAACACATGGAAACAGCAAGGGGCCGGGGTGGTCGGCCCGCTAACTCTAGCCGATGGGGCAGAGGGGCGCATAGTGCTCATCGGCCCCCGAACTGCTTCTGATGGGGCGATGGTCGTCTTGATGGCCACAG
Source organism: Candidatus Hydrogenedentota bacterium (assembly GCA_007130675.1). GTDB lineage: Bacteria > Hydrogenedentota > Hydrogenedentia > Hydrogenedentales > SLHB01 > UBA2224. The sequence continues at coordinate 956 of SLSB01000163.1, forward strand.
ATAAGAGTTCGGTCGAATCGCTGCCGTTTTCCGAGGTTTTAGACAGAGTCTCGCCGTCGGTGATTGTCAACGTGCTGTGTGCCCAGGAGCGGCAGTTTGGCGATTCCGGACTTCCGACACTGGATGTACAGTGAGCACCCCGCGCGACATCGATAATCTGCTTGAAGAGATCATCACCCTCCCGAGCCTGCCGGCGACGCTGGCCCGCATTGTGCAATTGCTGAACGACCCCGATATGTCGCTGCACGACGTCGGCAAAGCGATTACCGCAGACCCTGCCATTTCATTGAAGACACTCCGGTTGGCCAATTCCGCATCGTATGGCCTGCGCGAGCGCGTTACATCGGTCGAGCATGCGGTGGCGTTGCTCGGCGCAAAGGTGATCCAGAACCTTGTGTTGACTGCCACCGTGTTCGAAACGCTCAGCAGTGGCGCAAGCCATCTTTTCCGTCACAGCATTGCCGTCGGGCTTGCCGCGCGCTCGGTCGTGCGCGCAGGCGGCACCGCCTTGGCTCTCGAGCCGGAAGAGGCTTTCGTATACGGGCTGTTGCATGACATCGGCAAAATCGTTCTCGAGGACTACATGGCCGAGGACTTGAGCCAGGCCGAAGAACTGAGCCGGACCCAACGCATACCGGCATATGCCGCCGAGCGGGAGGTTATCGGGGCTGATCATGCCGAGATCGGCGGGCGGCTGGCTCAGAACTGGCGGTTGCCCGATTCGATCGCCGCAGCCATCCTCGCCCACCACGATTTGTCCCGTTGCGACGACTCGGAACACTGTCGGTTTGCCGCTGTGCTGAACGTGGCCGACGCGATGTGCATTGCAGCTGGCTTGCCGTCTTTCGAGGGGGCCGTTGCCGACGATTCGAGCGAATCCTGGAGGCTGTTGGGGGTGGCCAATTCGCAGATTCCTGCTATTCTTGATGAATTCTTCGCTTCACTGCCTGAAGTGGAAGAGCTTACCGAAGCCATGTCTTGACCCGGCAGTGTGTCATGGTCTTGTGCAATCTGAAGACCGAGGGGTTCCGTTGTCTTACCGCGCTCGAGTTCACGCCGGGCGAAGGGCTCAACGTAATCGCCGGGGACAATGCACAGGGCAAGACATCCATCCTTGAAGCTATCCTGTTTGCGGCCACCTCGAAGAGCCACCGCACCACCCGCGAGGCCGAGTTGGTCCAGTATGGCCGGCCCGGTTTTCGTGTGCATGCCTCAGGGCAACGCAACAGCCGTTCGGTGACGGTGGACGCCACGTGGTGGCAGGGAGAAAAGCGGTTTAAGGTTAACGGGGTTGCGCAGGGCAAGGTGAGCGACATTCTGGGCAAGATGCCGGTGGTGTTTTTTTCGCCTGAGGATGTCGCCCTTGTGCGGGGTTCAGCCGCCGTGCGCCGAAAGTTCCTGGATATGGAGATTTCCCAACTCGAGCCAGCGTACCTGCGGGCGCTGCAGCAGTACCGCACGGCTCTTAAGCAGCGCAATGAACTCCTTAAACAGAATGGCCGGGAACCCGCCCTCCTCGATGCGTGGGACGAGCAACTGATACGGCACGGACGGGTCCTTGTAGAGCGCCGCAACGCCTTTATCAAAGAGTTAGGCTGCGCCGCAGTGGCTGCGTACGAGACGATCGCCTCACAGGAACCCTTTACGCTTCGGTACCTGCCTGACGTCTCGCCCGACCAAGACCATGCGCGGGTGCTTACGCAGTACCGCGAGCGTGACCGCAGCCAGGGACTCACCAATCGCGGTCCTCATCGCGACGATTTTGAACTGACCGTGTCAGGCAAACCCGCACGGCACTTCGCATCCCAGGGACAGCAGAGAACGGCGGCTTTGGCCCTGAAGTTGGCCGAGCTGAAACTGGTATGCGAGCGCATTGGCGAGTATCCTGTGTTTATGCTGGATGACGTGCTTTCGGAACTGGATGCCAAGCGGTCGGAACGCCTCTTCCAGGCTATCCCGCAGACTGTGCAGTGTCTGGTGACCACGACCGCTATGACCGCTCCAGCGGCGCCCTCTGGGGTGCATTGCACGTGTTTCCATATCCGGAGCGGTACGCTTGCGCCAGCCTGACGGGTTGGGAAAGTGTATCGGAGGGGATTTCTGCGTGAAACGCAAAAAGGAACCCACAAGCATACAAGATGTGCTGGCTCAGTTGGCCCACGAGACCGAGTTGGGTCGCCAGCTCGAGCAAGCACAGATTTGGTCGCGCTGGCCGGAGATTGCCGGGCCCCGCCTTTTTGAGCATGGGCGACCCCACGGTATCCGGGACAATGTGCTTTTTGTCGAGGCGGATAGCCCGGTCTGGATGCATAAGTTCGCATACCGAAAGTGGGATCTTGTCCGCCGAATTAACAAGATAGCGGGTCATGAACTGATTTCCGACATTTTCCTCGTGCTCTCCGATGATGCTGGGGAGGACGAGTCACAAGATAACGTATAGGGGTTTTGCCGGAAGCCCTAAATGTTGCGTATTGCGCGTATTTTTCTTTGATTTTTCCCTGCCGATTTGCTAGAATAGACCCACTAAGTTCCGGCCTTCGGGCCATGTTTCGGATTTACGAGGTAAGTCTAATGACTAAAAAGAGTTACGGCGCTGATTCTATTCAAGTGTTGGAAGGTCTTCAGGCCGTTCGAAAACGGCCTGCCATGTACATCGGTGACACGAGTACGCGCGGGCTTCATCATCTCGTGTACGAGGTCGTCGACAACAGTATTGATGAGGCCCTGAACGGCGACTGCACAAAGATCAGCGTCACGGTCCATATAGACAACAGTGTGAGCGTGGTCGATGACGGGCGAGGCATTCCCGTAGCCAATCACCCGAAGTACCGCAACAAGTCCGCACTCGAGGTCGTGATGACAATGCTGCACGCAGGCGGCAAATTCGATAATTCGAGCTATAAGGTGTCGGGCGGTCTTCATGGCGTGGGCGTGTCCTGCGTCAACGCATTGTCGGAATGGTGCGAAGTCGAGGTCAAGCGTGAGGGGTTTGTACATTTTATGACCTTCAAGCAGGGTCGGCCGCAGGGAAAACTCGAGCGGCGCAAACGCACGAAATCGACCGGTACTCGCGTGACCTTCAGGCCCGACCCCGAGATATTTGAAGTCTCCGAGTTCAACTCCGAAATCCTTCTTGCCCGGTTGCGCGAGTTGGCCTTCCTAAACAAGGGTCTCAAAATTATCTTCGAAGACGAACGGCTTGACGATGAGCCCGTCGTGATGCAGTACAAGGGCGGCATAGTCGAATATGTGGAGTATCTGAATCGCAACAAAGAAATTCTGCACCGTAAGCCGGTGTATCTGGAAGCGGAAAAGGATCGTGTGCAGTGCGAGGTGGCGTTGCAGTATAGCTCTTCATACTCCGAGACCGTCACGAGTTTCGCGAATAACATCAACACCCATGAAGGGGGGACTCATCTCAGCGGTTTCAAGGCCGCGCTCACCAAAGCCCTGAATGATTACGCCCGTAAGAATAACCAGTCCAAAAAGGCGGAAATGAGTATCTCGGGCGACGACTCACGCGAGGGTGTAACGGCTATCGTCTCAGTGCGGGTCCCTAATCCGCAGTTCGAAGGCCAGACCAAGATGAAACTGGGCAACAGCGAGGTCCAGGGTATCGTTAATTCGATGGTGTACGAGGGGTTGCAGACCTATTTCGAAGAAAACCCCACCATTGCCAATCGCATCATATCGAAAACCGTGGAAGCTGCCCGCGCCCGTGAAGCCGCCCGTAAGGCACGCGACTTGACCCGGCGCAAAGGTGCACTCGATAGCAGCGCGTTGCCGGGAAAACTTGCGGATTGCTCGGAAAAGGACCCTGCGCTTTGTGAGCTGTTTATTGTCGAGGGCGACAGCGCGGGCGGTTCGGCCAAGCAGGGCCGGGACCGACGCTACCAGGCAATTTTGCCGTTGCGCGGGAAAATCCTCAATGTCGAGAAGGCGCGCGTGGACAAGATGCTGAATAACAGTGAGATCCGGGCGTTGATTACGGCTTTGGGAGTCGGTTTTGGTCAGGATGACTTCAAGATCGAGAACCTGCGGTATCACAAGGTCATTATCATGACCGATGCCGACGTCGATGGCGCGCACATCCGCACCCTGCTGCTTACGTTCTTCTATCGCCAGATGCCGGACCTGATCCGGCGCGGGCATCTTTACATCGCCCAGCCGCCGCTCTTCCAGGTGAAGCGGGGCAAAAAAGCCCAGTATCTCAACACCGAAGAACAAATGGAGCGGTTTCTGCTGGAGAATGCTCTCGATGAAGTGGAAGTGATTTCCTCGAACGGCAGTCCGCGCTCGAATAAAGTAACGGTGAAGACGCTCCAGAAAGCGCTTCGCGCAGCCCTCGAACGCGACAAGACGTTTTCGCGTTTGCATCGTGTGTACGGAGTGGAACGGGAAGCTGCCGAGAAGGCCCTTCAATTGCCGCGCGAGAAGTGGATGGAGCCCGCGAATCTGTCGCAACGAGAACTGCGGGAGCTTTTCGGCGAGATGGAGGTTATCGACACAGGGCAAGTACAAGGCGAATTGCTCGAGAACGGCGACGACAACGGCAAAGAGCGCGTGAAACGTGAACAAGGCCAAGTCGACTTGGCGTTTCTGCGCAGCCACGAATTCTCGGTCCTGTTGTCGGAGGTGGAACCCTTGGCTGCCGTCGGGAATCCGCCTTTCCGGGTGGAACCTGTCAAAGAGGGGGTTCCATTTGAAACCGAAAGCCTGTTGCAGCTGCGCGCGCATCTTCTCGAGCTGGCCCGCAAAGGCCTCTCCATCCAGAGATACAAGGGACTCGGCGAAATGAACCCTGAACAGCTCATGGAAACTACAATGAATCCGGACAGCCGGACTGTGCTGCGGGTCGAAGCGGAAGATGAAACCGCTGCCGATGACATGTTCGTTACCCTGATGGGTGACATGGTCGAGCCGCGCAAGGCATTCATCGAGAAGCATGCGCCCGAAGTGCGCAACGTCGACACGTGATTCCGACACCGATTGATGGGGGAGAAGACGTGACGGACCGTACAAAGCCTAGCTGAGGATTATGATGTATACGCGTAACGAAAAAATTGTGCCCATTGCAATCGAAAACGAGATGAAAAGCTCGTTCATGGACTATTCCATGAGCGTTATTGTCAGCCGTGCGCTACCCGATGTGCGCGATGGCCTGAAACCGGTGCACCGGCGCATTCTCTATACCATGCACGAGTTGGGGCTTGCTCACAACCGGGGATTTCGCAAATCGGCCGCCGTGGTGGGCGATACCATGGGGAAATACCACCCCCACGGCGATTCAGCTATCTACGATACCTTGGTCCGTCTGGCGCAGCCGTGGAATA
>SLSB01000017.1 GCA_007130675.1 Candidatus Hydrogenedentota bacterium
GCATGCATATGCCGCCGCGCTGGCCCGTCCCGGCGCGACGTTTATCGAAGTACAGACCAGCCGGAACAACGGTGTGCGTCTGCGCGGCAAGATCGACGCGCGGGCGCTTGAAGCCGTTCAAGGCTGAACAATACAGACCGGGCAGGTGGTCATGACTCGTGAACTGCATCATGTTGTGTTGAATCCCTCGGGAGACACAACCGTGCTATTTCTGCACGGGTTCATGGGGTCGACCGAAGACTGGCGCACGGTCGCGCACGAACTTGCCGAAGAGTACCGGTGTGTGCTGGTTGATCTGCCCGGGCACGGATATACCCCCGTCCGCAGTGACGCCGACGCCTACCGAATCGAGCGCGTCGCGCAGGACCTTGTACATCTGGTCGACCGGCTCGACCCCGCGCCCTTCTTTCTAACCGGGTACTCCATGGGCGGACGCGTGGCGTTGTATATCGCGGCTCAATACGCGGCCCGCATACAGGGTCTCGTGGTCGAGTCGGCATCGCCGGGACTGCTCACCGAGACGGACCGCGCCGAACGGCGCGACTACGACGCGCGGCTCGCCGGGGAACTCGAGACCGGCGATTGGAAGACGTTCTTGCGCCAGTGGTACGCCACGCCGCTCTTCGAGACCCTGCACAACCACGGCAGACGCTTCGAGGAACTGCTCGAACGACGCCACAAGAACAATCCCCGCGAACTGGCGCGGGTGCTGCGCGGGATGGGAACGGGGGCGCAGCCGTCCCTGTGGGAATCGCTGCCGGACATCCGCGTGCCCACCTTGCTGGTGGTGGGCGAACACGATACAAAATACCGCGGCATCGCCGAACAGATGCGCAACCTATTGCCACGCGCGGCGGTGGCCGTCATGCCGGGCGCAGGACACAATGTGCACTTCGAAAAACCGGCGGATTATACTACGCTTTTGCGGGGTTTGTTCGATGATCTGCGTGAGAGTGCCGCGGGAGCGGCGCCGTAGCCCCAAAAAACGGGAGTTGTGCTCATGTCGAGTGTCAAGTGGGAATCCGCCCGTTCGTTTACGGACATTGTGTACGAAAAAGCCGAAGGCATTGCCAAAATCACGATCAACCGGCCGGAAGTGCGTAATGCGTTCCGCCCACTTACGGTCGATGAAATGGCCCAGGCCCTTGCCGACGCACGTTTCGACAATGACGTCGGGGTCATCATCCTGACGGGTGAGGGCGAGAAGGCGTTTTGCTCGGGCGGCGATCAGAAGATCCGGGGCGAAGCCGGCTATGTAGACGACACCGGCCAGCACCGGCTCAACGTACTCGATTTTCAACGCCAGATGCGCACCTGCCCGAAACCCATCATCGCCATGGTCGCCGGGTATGCGATCGGCGGCGGGCACATCCTCCATTTAGTGGCCGATCTGACCATCGCGGCCGACAACGCCATCTTCGGACAGACGGGGCCGAAAGTCGGGTCGTTCGACGGGGGCTACGGCGCGAGTTACATGGCCCGGATCGTGGGACAGAAGAAAGCCCGCGAGATCTGGTTCTTGTGCCGTCAGTACACAGCCCAGGAAGCCCTCGATATGGGTTTGGTCAATACGGTCGTGCCGTACGAGCGGCTCGAAGACGAGACCGTCCAATGGTGCCGCGAGATCCTGCAAAACTCCCCGACCGCGCTGCGGTGTCTTAAAGCCGCGCTTAACGCCGATTGCGACGGCCAGGCCGGCCTCCAGGAACTCGCCGGAAATGCCACGCTCTTGTTCTATCAGACCCCCGAGGCCCAGGAAGGCCGCAACGCCTTTAACGAAAAACGCCCCCCGGATTTCTCGAAATTCCCGAGGCGTCCATAAGAGGACAAATCAGGTTTGCGGAAGCACACATGCGGCAGGCCAGAATGAGACGCGGGGGAATATCCATGCTGAGATTATCGGACCAGGAAAAGAGTGAGAGTGTGCGCCATATCCAGGCGGACTGCTTCTGTGTGCGGAAGGGAACCCGGGTTTTGTGTCCGAGGGAAGATCCCCCCCCTGCCCCCCCGCAAGCGGGGGGGAGCAGTGGTGCGCATGGGTATGGGCAAGCGGGGGAGAGCGATGGTGTGCATGGGCATGAGGGTAGTGAATGCACAAATCACGCATCATCTCTCAAAGCCCCCCACGCTTCTCCGCCTCGCATCCCCCCCGCTTGCGGGGGGGCAGGGGGGGATATCTCCGCCACACCGCCTGCCGCAACCCATCACGTTGTAGAAGTCCCCATAGAACATCTCAAAGCCGGCGACATGGTCTATTCCCACGATGGCAAGCCACACAAGATTCTCGAAACCTCCCGCCGCGTGTATTCTGGGTTGATGTTTCATATTGCAGGGGAGAACGGAAAATCGCTTTGTTTGACCGAGGATCACTTGGTGTTGACCGAGCGCCGGGTGAAACACCTCACGCCGTCGGGCCAATGGAGCGGTATTCCCCATCATCACTTCGACCGCGCTCGCGCCATGCGTCAGGCCATGAGTCCGCCAGAACGTGCTGTGTGGTGTAGCCTCCGCGGCAAGCAGATGGGCGTGAAGTTCCGCAAACAACATCCCATCGGCCCGTATATTGCCGATTTCTACAGCCACGAATGCGGCTTGGTGGTAGAGGTAGACGGTGCGCAGCATTTCGAGACGGAACGGGCGCAATCTTATGACCGGGAAAGAAACGCTTTTATGGAAAACCTGGGGCTGACCGTGCTCCGTTTTTCCGCCTATGAGGTGGGCACAAACCTGGAGGGGGTGCTGGCTTCCATCTATCGAATGGCGAGGCAACATACGCTTAAATCGGATCCTGAAAAGCAATGGTGTCTTGCTGAGGCGTTGCGTCCGCGAGATACCGTTTATGCCGGGGTTGAATTGTGTCCGATTCCAATCCAGAAAATTGCATCCGATTCGTGTGTCGAGGAGGTTGTCGATATCAAAGTAGAGGATGCGCACTCTTTTATCACCGACCTTTGCGTTATACATAACTGTGGTTCCGGCGCCACCGCTGCCGCGCTGGAGAACGCGCGCCATGACTGACGAATTGACACCGGCGGATGCGTGGGTCGAGGCGGCGCGCCCGAAAACGTTGTGGGCCTCCGTCGCGCCGGTGGGCATTGGCACGGCCATTGCGTTCGCGCATGGCGCCATGCACCTGACCGCCGCATTTTGCGCGCTTTTGGGCGCGGTGCTTATCCAGATTGCCACCAATTTCGCCAACGACTATTTCGATTATCTGAAAGGCGCGGACACGCCCGAACGCAAAGGACCGCTTCGGGCCACGCAATCGGGCCTCGTCAAGCCGATTCACGTCTTGCGCGCGGCGATGGTGACGTTTCTTTTGGCGTTTCTTCCGGGAACCTACCTCGTCTGGCGGGGTGGTTGGCCGATCATCATCATCGGCGTACTCTCGGTGGCCTGCGGGATTCTGTACACCGCCGGGCCATATCCGCTGGGCTACGTGGGGCTTGCTGATGTGTTCGTGCTGGTGTTCTTCGGTCCCGTGGCCGTGGTGGGGACCTATTATGTGCAAGCTATCGAGGTGCGCACCGAGCCATTCGTGGCCAGCCTCGCCCCCGGTCTCCTCGCCGTGGCCCTGCTTACGGTCAACAACCTGCGTGACGTGGACGAAGACCGAAAGGCGAACAAGAAAACACTGGCGGTGCGCTTCGGCCCCTGGTTCGCCCGTGGAGAATATCTCGTGTGCGTCGTCGTGGCATGCGTGGGCGTTCCGATCTATTTCTACATCAGCGAGGACAATCTCTGGTTCATGTTGCCGCCGGCCGCGCTCGTGTTTCTGGCGGCCCCGGCCATCCGCACCGTCTTCTCGCGGTACGACGGCCCCGCCCTGAACCGTGCTCTGGCGCAAACCGGCGGGCTCCTGTTGCTGTTCGCGATCCTTTTCTCGGTGGGCTGGGTCCTATGAAGATCGCCCGTATCGACATCTTTCGTTACGACCTGCCGCTAAAGCGCCCGCTGGTGCTGCGGGACTGCATCTGCAGTTCGCGCTCGGGACTGCTGTTGCGGGTCGAAAACAGCGCGGGCGCGGCGGCGTTCGGCGATGCGGCCCCGCTGCCGGGGTTCAGCCGCGAGAACCTCGACGAAACACTCCAACGGGCCATCCATCTTGCGAAGGCACTCGAAGGAGCCACGCTCCCTGAGCGGCTCGAACTGGTGACCGACCACTTCGAGCGGTGGTTGCTGCCGTTCCATCCCGTGGCCTCGCTTAAATTCGCTATCCAGAGCGCCGTCCTCGCGCTGCTGGCACACGAGCACGAGATCCCCGCGTTTGACCTCGCGCCGCACCCCCGCCGGACCTCGATCCCCATCAACGGACTGCTCTGGGGGGCTCGAGAGGCCGTGCTCGAACGCGCCGAGGCGCTGTTCTATGCGGGGTATACAACACTGAAACTGAAGGTGGGGCAACAAACGTTGGACGAAGATGCGGAAACCGTGCGCAAGGTGAGTGCGCTTTGTGGAGAACGGTGTTCGCTCCGGCTCGATGCAAACCGCGCATGGGACCAACCAACCGCGCTGGCCTTTGCACGTGCCATCGAGGGCTGCCCGCTGGCCTATATCGAAGAGCCGTTGCGCAACCCCGCTCACCTGATCGATTTCGCCGGCCGCTCGGGCCTGCCGGTCGCCCTCGATGAAACCATCCTCGAGCACGGCGAGTATAACCTCGAGAAATGGCGCGGGGCTGTTGCCGCTGTGTTGAAACCGACCCTGCTGGGCGGATTCGAGATCACCATGTACCTCGCGCGCAAGGCCATGAACCTCGGCATGACACCGGTCGTCAGTGCTTCGTTCGAGTCGGCGGTGGGCATCATTGCCCTCGCCAATCTCGCCTCGTATATCAACGAAGGCGACGTCGCGGCGGGGCTCGACACCTACGACTGGTTTGTTTCTGACGTGCTTGACGCGCCGCTCCCTGTCGAGAACGGACGGCTGGACCTCGCCCGAGCCAACGCGATGGCGGCCCGCGTGAACATGGCCGCCTTGCGAAGGGTCGGACCATGACGCGCCAACCCTGCCCACTTCACAAAGCGGCACTGCACCATCCCCACGTGCCGGCTGTGGTGACGGCTTCGGGCAGGGAAACCGCGTTTGCGGAATGTGACGCCCAAGCAATGGCGGCGGCGGCCGCGCTGCGTGTTCAAGGGCTCGCCAACGGCGGCCGGATTGCGTTGCTGAAGGTTGACAATGCGAGGACGATCCCCCTGCTATTCGGGGCGTTTCGCGCGGGTGTGACCGTCTATCTGCCGAATATGCGTCTGCCCGAGTCCGCGTTGCGCGAACACGTGCACCGCGCGGGATGTTCACATGCGATTTGCGGCGAGAACGACTACGCTTCTTCTCGACGGCTCGACCCGGGCGCCCTGCTGAACCATCCATGCGACGAGGAGCTGACCGAGGTGGACCCGCGCGCTCCGGCTACCATCGTGGCAACATCCGGCAGCACGGGCACGCCCAAGCTCGCGGTTCAAGCTCTCGAAAACCACCTGGCAAACGCAGCCGCGTCCAACGCCAATATCGCCGTCGAACCGTGCGACCGGTGGCTGTTGTCGCTTCCGTTGTACCATGTGTCGGGCCTGGGGATTCTGTTCCGCTGCATTCTCGGCGGGGGCACGGTAGCCGTGCCGGACCCCGGCGGTACGCTTGAAGACGCCCTTGAGCATCTCCGCGCAACGCACATTTCAATGGTCGCGGCGCAATTGCAGCGGCTTCTTGATTCGGGCTGCGACGCAAAAAAACTATCCCGAGTGAAGGCGGTGCTGCTCGGGGGCAGCGCCGTTCCCGAAACGCTCATCGAACGAGCCGTTGCTCTCGGCGTTCCCCTGCACACCACCTACGGACTCACCGAAATGGCATCGCAAGTCACCACCACCCCGCCGGGCGCCGGGCGGCATGCCTTGAAGACCTCGGGCAAGCCGTTGACCCCGGAAACGCTGCGCATCGCGGCGGACGGCGAAATCGAGGTGCGCGGTCCCGTGTTGTTTCTTGGTTATATCGAGGAGGACGGCACGATTCACCGGCCAGTGACTCCGGACGGATGGTTTCGGACGAAAGACCTCGGCTATCTCGACAAAACAGGCAACCTGTGCGTCACCGGCCGAAAAGACAACCTGTTTGTTTCGGGCGGCGAGAATATCCAGCCCGAGGAGATTGAGGCGGTATTGTGCGCACTCGACGCCGTGGCCCGGGCCGTTGTCGTGCCCGTTACCGACCCTGTGTTTGGACACCGTCCCGCCGCGTTTATTGAA
>SLSB01000682.1 GCA_007130675.1 Candidatus Hydrogenedentota bacterium
CAATCGGCGCAAATGCCGATTTATGCGGTTTCTGGTGTCTATCAAGAACGCGCACACGCTCATATCCGTGGTATTTGCATCTGTGATGGTGGACAGCCATGGAACATGTGCGATCGTTATGCGGCAGGTAAACAGAGACGGCGGACGGGGAAGACTCGGAGAATGGGGCAGCCGGAAAGAACCACGCGCATCCATCGGTGTTCGCGCGCCCTCTTGTGCAGATTGTCTTCGTCAGTCCGGTTTTGATTGCTCCGTCCGAAACCGGTGTATGCATCAATGTCCCCATATGCCGTAGCGTATTGGCGCGTGGCTTTCACAACCTTGCCTGGCAATGGCCGCGTAATTCCATATCTAATAATGTAGTAGCAATAGCCCCAGTTTGCATTGCGACACTTAGTAGCCCTCTTGTCTTGCTTGTCTATTGTGGCCAATCCTGGCCCGTTTGTCAAGCTATCCGATCTCCTTCAGCAGCAATTGCCATAAAACAGAAAATGCCAACATGCACCTGCGTTTTTCCCCTGTATGCTGCCGGGCAGGCCGGCGCATCCGTCTCGGATGTACCTTGTGTTCGACCCTTTCAAGGTGGTTTGGATGGGGGACACGTATGATCCACGGGCTATCGCGCGCGGCTATGCGCATTGAACCCCGTCCCAGGGTCCTGTGACGCGCGTCTGGAAAGTGCATTGCCGGTGTCATCTATCTGCTTCCAGCGTCTTGCCATATGCCATGTGCGTTGCACAGGCTGCCGCCTGCGGTCCATGCTCACGTGCCACCCTGTGGCCTGTTATTTCCATTCGCGTGTATTGGCGTTCATTCGCGGTTTGATCTGTCCGGCCCCACGCGAAGGCCCCCCAAAAGCGCAAAGGAGCCCCCTCCTCCCTTCTGTATCGCCGTCAAAACCCGTGCAATCTGTGCAATCCTTGGCGAGAGAACACATCTCCGGTTACGACCCTGCCGCGCTGTGCTCTTTGTGGGTGCCCATATCTAAACCAAAAGCTTCGCCGGGAGCAGCAGAAGAGATGCTCATTCGCACCATGCGTGCCCGCACTTCTCCGGCCGGTAAGGAAACAACAGCGATTCACATCACAGCACTATTGCAGCCAGAATTCTCTTGACATAAAGCCTTTCCGAGGCAATTTAGTTCTAAAATTGCTGTTTTGTCATTCAAATCACCCTCGTTTCGCGAGCATACCACTCCTCCTTTGCCCCGAACATCACGTGCCCCAAAGACAACAAAAAACCTGTACGGGTAGACCATGTCACGGCGGCAGCCGCAAACCCAGACATCGAGGGTAGTTTTAACATACACTCCGGTGGTAGAATCATAGCTAGGAGAACAGAACCATGCCTCGAAGTGTATTCAAAGACCTGAAGACCTTCACAAAGAACATATCGCGCCATGCAGAGAAAGTGTTTCGGCGGCGCGAATCCATGCGTGACGCACTTGCGGGGGTGGCGTCCGACACGAAGAAACTCGGCAAACACGCCTCAAGCAAGAAGACGGCCGAACACCGCAAAGCGGCGATGAAACTCGTCAAACAGGGCCGCGAAGCCTACAACGCCAGAAACGATACGCTCGCCGAGAGCCTGTTTCGCGATGCCGTGATCGCCGATGAAACCTGCGCGCTCGCGCACGCCTATCTCGGACACGCCCTGTACCGCCAGGGCAGGACCACCGAGGCCGAAAACGCCTGGCGCCGCGCCACCATGGTCGAGCCAGGGTCCGACGGCGCCGACAAGGCCTTCCGAAGCCTCCAGCGCCTCGATAAGAAAAAGAAAAGCTACAACGAATATCTCGACGACAGGCTGAGAAATGGCTGAAATCCCTGCCTTTTCATATCTCATGCCCACGGAAATCCGTTTTGGCGCGGGATGCTTTGACAGTCTCGCGACGTGCTGCGCGCCGCTCGGGAAAAGGCCGTTCGTGGTCACCGGAAAGCATAGCGCCCGCGCAATCGGCGCGCTCGACCGCCTCGAAGCCCAGATTCCCAATGCCGTCCTCTACGAAAAGGCCGAGGAAAACCCGACCACCCAACAATGCGACGCCGCGGCCGCCATCTGCCGCGAGCAGCAGTGCGACATGGTCATCGCCATTGGCGGCGGCAGCCCCATGGACCTGGCAAAGGCCGTCGCTGGCCTCGCGCTCAATACCGGACCATGCACGGATTTCATCGGAGCGGACTTGTTCACAAACGGCGCGCTGCCCATCGTCACCGTGCCCACCACCGCCGGCACCGGCAGCGAAGTAACACCCTACGCCGTATTGGTCGATACCGCGGTGAATCAGAAGCGCACCATCAAAGGACAGGTGCTGTTTCCGCGAATTGCCCTCCTCGACCCCGAATTGACCACCTCGCTTTCCGCCGAGATTACCGCCGACACCGGCCTCGATGCCCTCAGCCAGGCGATGGAAGGCCTCGTTTCCAAGAAGTCCACCGCCGTCGGCAACATCCTCGCGCTCGAGGCGTGCCGCCTGGTCCACAAGTGGCTGCCACGGGCAGTACATGAACCCGAAAACCTCGACGCCCGCGGCAACATGCTCCTGGCGGCCATGCTCGCGGGCTGCGTCATCGCGCAAAGTGGCACCACCCTCGTGCACGGCATGGGCTACTATTACACCATCCACTGCGGCGTTCAGCATGGTCTTGCCAACGGCCTGCTGCTTGCGCCCGTGTTCCGCCACAACGCCGGCCACCTCCCCGGCAAGGCCGCGGCCATCGCCGCCGCCCTCGGCCGCCCCGGACCGCCCGAAAATGCGCGCGAGAACATCGCAGCCGCCCTGCACGCGTTGCTCGAGGCCTGCGGCGTGTCGCGCGCGGCACGCGATGCCGGTGTCGACGAAACCCAACTCGCTGAGTTTGCCCAGGACTGCTACTCAGACCCCTACCGCTTCAAAAACCAAGTGGGCGATGTGTCACAGGAAGACGTGCTGCGCTTCTACCGCGAGTCCTTCGAGGGGGTGTGAGAGGGGATGTCCGCTGCTCCATTATCCCCCAAAAGGCAGTTCCGACCACGCCCATCACGTTATCGTCCGGTTCTATAAGCGTCAATCCGTGTCGTCAGGCGCGTGCAACACAGATGTCTTACGATTTTTTCTGGAATGACTCAGCATTTTTCACAAGTGCCGAAGGCACGCCATAGCGCAGCCCCGGGTGGCAACCCGGGGGCCTGTGTATCCAAATACATGAGTCCCGTAGGGCGGCATAAACGGGTCGGACTTTCGAGATAATTGGGGTCGTGTTTGGCATTACTCTGCCGTCCCTGCGGGACTCAATTTCGTGTGTAAACGCGAAATGCCCGGGTTGCCACCCGGGGCTACTCTCTTTCGTGCCTGCGGCACTTTCAACTCACAATCGACAACGCCAGTGGAACCTTAGAAAGGCAGTTCCGACCGTGCTCATGACGTTATCCTCCGGTCTTGCAAACGCCTATCCGTGTCGTCAGGCGCACCCACTGGGGAAAGGACAGACAGCGCGTCTTGCTTCGTGTTGCTGGACAAAACACCGGCCAGTTCTCTTGAACAGCTTTTTCAGGGATTATCATGCTAGGCCTTCATGGCGCGCTTCCCGTAAACCGGTGGAGACGGCCGCGCTATTCGCTTCCCTTGGTGATAGCCTCGAGAATCGTTGCTTCCCGCGCCTCGAGGATCCCCCCGCACACATCCAGTATCCGCCGGTAGCCCGCCACGGCGATGCCCAGAAACACCACCGCAAGTCCCAGCCCCCCCGGCAAAGACCACCCGGGATAAATCAGCGCCAGCATCGGGTCCACCAACGCGCACAACAGCGGAGGCAGCATGATGAGCGGCAATAAAAACAGAAACAGAAACACTGTCAGCAGCGATATCGACTTGCTGGCCGCCCCGCGCATCGAGTCCGGAGACACCTTGAACGGCAAATACAGCGAACAGACATTGCCTGCGCACGTGACGAACAGAAAGACCCAGCCCGCGTTGATAAGCGCGATCGGCAGCGCAATCGGGTAAGGCCGCACAATCGCAAAAGCCAGGACCGCGAAAACCGCCATCTGGCTGCCCAGGAGCGCGCCGAGCGCCATGTTGCGCCCGAGCAGGTAGGTCCGGCGCTCCGCGGGAAGCAACATGAACGACCGAAACCCGTCGCCGTCCGTGCCGAATATGTTCACGAAAAACATGACACTGTTGAGCAGCGGCCAAGCCAGCGCGGCTGTCGGCGCCGCGTTTCGCGCAACAGGGGGAATCCAAAACGAACCGCCGGACTGCACGACGAGCAGTGCGAGAAGAAACAGCCCGACCAGCAGCGGCGCGACAAGCTGCATACGCATGTGCGGGTGCCGCGACAGCATCTTCAGGCTCGCCAGTGCGACGGCGCTGGTCTCTTCCGAGCAGCCGGGAATCGTTTTCGCCACGAACGCGCGCTCGACAGCCTCCCGGCCAGCTTGCCTGGCTCGTGCTCGGCGCGTGCGCTTGCGGCGCGTCTCGACCCCGAGGTAATAGCGGCGTGTGGCGCGGTACCCCATGCTCAGGGGGAGTACGCCCAGCCCCGCCAGGGCCGCCGTATAGACCAGTGCCATCAGCGTCTCGCCGAGGACAAGGCTCCGAAGCGCGAGAGGAAGCCATCCCGGCGGCAAGATCATGTTCGAGGCCATGAGTACGGCCTCGGGGTCGTCCGGCATCCAGCGCGGCCCAAGACGAATCACGAATTGCGGCGCCCAGGCAAGCAGAATGAAGAACATGGGCACGATCATCAGCAGAATGCGCCTGTGCCGCTTGTTTTCCATGAGAGCGGCGATCCATCCCCGGAAATAGTAGGTCCAGCCGCTTAACGCGACGTAAAACGCCACCACGGGCAGAAAGCCCAGGGGAAGAGTTGAACCATGCCGCACCCACAGCCCCGCCACAAACGCCAGCCCCGGCAACACGAACAAGACCCCGGCAGGCGTGAACAGCGAAAACGCGAAGTTGATGGCGAAGACGCTCTTGAGCGACACGGGCAGGTAGAGCATCTTGCGCATGTCCACCACGTCGGAACGCTGAACCTCGGCCAGGACGGATGCTACCCAGAAGATGAAGAAGAAGAAGACAAGGGCGTCAGCCACCGCAAGCACGGGCAGCGCCCCATCCTTCTCAAGTTCAACAAGTGCGCCCAATGCAAAGAGCCCGACCGAGAGGCCCAGGGCCGCCACGGCAACCCCGGCAACAAGGAGGACCGTCAAACCTGCCGAGAGCATGCCCGAGGTTTTCGTCAAACCGTGCCGAAGCAGCCGGCTCTTCAGCCAGAGTATCGCGCATAGCTGCTCGGTCATTACCGCGTCCCGTTGAGCCACGACAGCGTGGCCGGGGCCTCTTCCACGCGGCCCACCGCTTTCACGAACGCATCTTCAAGGGAGCCGCCGCTGGCCAAGTCAGACAGAAGACCGTCGGACACCAGCCGGCCCTGATTGATGATGCCCACATGTGTGCACAGCTTTTCTACGATCTCGAGGATGTGCGATGTCAGGAAGATGGTGGAGGCACGTTCGACAAACCGGTCAAGCACGGCGCGTATGGTGCGCGACGTGATGGCGTCGATCCCTTCGAAAGGCTCGTCGAGGAACAGCAACTCCGGATCATGGATCAGCGCGGCCGCGAGCGAAAGTTTCTTCTTCATGCCATGCGAAAAGTCGGCGATCAGGGTCTTCTCGGCGTCCTCGAGCCCGAGCAGGGCAAACAGTTCGTCCGACCGCTCGCCGATAACGGCCTTCTCAACCCGGTACATCCGCCCGATGAAAATGAGGTATTCGCGCGCGGTCAGGTTTTCAAACAGGCACAGATCTTCCGGCACCACGCCGATCCGGGCTTTCGCTTCAAGGCCGTCCGAGGCCATATCGTGCCCGAGGACCCTCGCCGCCCCCGCGGTCGGCCCCATCAGCCCCGTGAGCATCTTGATCGTGGTGGACTTGCCCGCGCCATTGGGCCCCAGGAACCCGTAGAAACTCCCGCGCGGCACACGCAGCTCGAGCGTGTCCACCGCCCGCAACGCGGCAAAGTCCTTGGTCAATCCATCGGTTTCGATTGCGTACTCCATGCACACTCCTACACCTATCCGCCCGATTTATTCGCAAACACCATGATAGCACCCGAAAAACCGGGACTGTACCAAGCGGGCGAGTCCCCGAGCGAGACCGGACTCAAAACGGGGACTGTACCAAGCAAGCGAGTCCCCGAGCGCGACGGGACTGTCCCCGTTTTGACGGCACACCATCATGCCCCGC
>SLSB01000320.1 GCA_007130675.1 Candidatus Hydrogenedentota bacterium
ACCGGCAAAGGGGTGCATCTGGTTACAGTCAATGATTTCCTGGCCCGCCGCGACTCGGAATGGATGGGGCCGATATACCAGTTTCTCGGTCTGACCACGGGATTGATTCAGCACGATATGGGCACGGCCGAACGCCAGGTCGGCTACCGCGCGGACATCACCTACGGCACCAACAACGAATTCGGCTTCGACTATCTGCGCGACAACATGGCCATTCGCCCCGAAATGCGTGTGCAGCGTGAACTCAATTACGCCATCGTCGACGAGATTGACTCGATCCTGATCGACGAGGCCCGCACCCCGCTCATCATCTCGGGAAGGCCCGAGAAGAGCACCGATACGTATTACAAGGTGGACGACGTGGTCCGCCGCCTGCGCAAAGAATCCCATTACGAAATCGAGGAAAAGGGCCACCATGTGCTCATCACCGAAGATGGGATGAATCTCCTCGAGACCCTGCTCGGCGTCGAAGACCTCTTTACCGAACACCTTGGCCTGGTGCATATGGTCGAACAGGCGCTGCGCGCCCACAACTTCTACAAACGCGACGACGAATATGTGGTCAACAACGGCGAAGTGCTCATCGTCGACGAATTCACCGGGCGCATGATGGAAGGCCGGCGCTACTCGGACGGTCTCCATCAGGCGATCGAGGCCAAGGAACGGGTGGCCGTGCAATTCGAGTCGCAGACCGTCGCCAGCATCACCTATCAAAACTACTTCAAGCTGTACAACAAGCTGGCCGGAATGACGGGCACGGCCGCTACCGAAGCGGCCGAGTTCGCCCAGATCTACAACCTCGAGGTGGTTCAGGTGCCCACGAACCTCCCGCTTATCCGAGACGACCTCGCCGATCTCGTCTTCGCGACCGAGGACGGAAAATTCCGCCACGTTGTCAGCGAGATTGCCGAATTGCACCGCTCGGGCCGCCCGGTGCTGGTCGGCACCGTCTCTATCGAAAAATCCGAGAAAGTCTCGGCGATGCTCGAGGAAGAGGGGGTCGAAGATTTCCAGGTGTTGAACGCCAAATACCACGAGAAGGAAGCCAGCATTGTCGCCAATGCCGGAAAACGCGGGGCGATCACCATCGCCACCAACATGGCCGGCCGCGGAACCGACATCAAACTGGGCGACGGCGTGCGCGAGTTGGGCGGACTGGCCATCGTCGGCACCGAGCGCCACGAATCGCGCCGCATCGACAATCAGCTTCGCGGCCGGTGCGGCCGCCAGGGCGACCCCGGCACAACCCGCTTCTTTCTCAGTCTCGAAGACGAGGTGGCGCGCCTGTTTGGCGGCGACAAGGTCAAACGGATGCTCGATTGGTTCGGCAGCCAGCAGATGGACGACGAGCCCCTGAGCCAGAAGATGGTCTCGCGGTCCATCGAACGCGCGCAGCGCCAGGTCGAGGAATACAACTTCGAGATTCGCAAGCACCTCAAAGAATATGACGACGTGATGAACAAACAGCGCATGATCATCTATGAGATGCGCCGCAATGTGCTCGAGGACCGCGACATAACCGAGCAGCTTCATGATATGTTCGATAACATCATCAGCCAGCTCACCGATGAGTTTGCGCCCGAGGACGTGCTGCCTGACGAATGGGATTTCGACGGGTTATCGACGGGATTCAGGGCCATCTTCGGGTTCGAGCCGCGTCTCGAGGCAGAACAAGACAAACCCCTCCCCTTGTTCGAAGATCTTGGAAACCAGGTGCGAGAAGAATACGAGTGCCGCGAGAAGGCTCTCGAGGACGAAATCCGTGAGAGTTTCCGAAAAGAAATCGGGGGCGACGAATCGCGCGTCGACTTCGCGCGCATCGCACGCAAGCGCACCCATGACCTCGAGATGATGGCCCTGCTACGCGCGGTCGATGAAAAGTGGATCGACCACCTCTATTCGATGGACTACCTGCGCGACTCAGTGCGTCTGCGGGCGTACGGCCAAAAAGACCCCCTGGTCGAGTACAAGACCGAAGCATACGACTTGTTTCAGTCCATGATGGCGGCGATCGAGGAGGAAGTGGCCCAGACGCTTTTCCGGCTGTCCGACCCCGAAGTGCGGCGGCGCAGGCGGTCGCAAGCCGAGCGTGGTGTGCTGGCCGCAAGCGAAGATCCGTTCGCCCAATTGTCACATTACTCCTACGTCCAGGCCGATAAGCAGCAGGACCGGAGTTTTGCGTCGTTTGATACCAGCCGGTTTGCGCTTGCGGGCCAGCCGGACAGCGAACAGCAGGCCGGTGCGCAGCGCGCCGGAGCCCAACAGGCCCGCCAGCGCGTCAAACAGCGGCCCGTCCGCAAGAGCGGTCCTGACATCAAACCCAACGATCCCTGCCCCTGCGGCAGCGGCAAGAAATTCAAGAAGTGCTGCGGCGCCATCGCAAAAACCTGATAGGAGTGGCCATCGCCATCTTTTGGCTGGTAGCCATGGGGCTGCTCGTACGGCGCGAGCTTGTCCCCCTGTTCCTTGGGCCTTCCCTTTCGGCGAGCTACGTCGCCAGCCCGACCGAAAGAACAATGCGCGTGCTGTCGCCCGACGGCCAGCCCTTGGGATACGTGAATTCGCAGACGATCCCCGAGACCGAACAGGGCCTTCCCGGCACCCGGATATCTCTGCAGGCGGCCCTGAGAATGCAGTTCATGGGGGACCCCATCCGCCTTCACATGATAGGAACTGCCTGGATGGCCCGCACCGGCCGCACGGGCACGTTCGATTTTACGGTGCGCTCAGAAGAGCACTCGGCGCGCTTCGAGGGCAAGCTCGATGGCGGCATGCTCGATGCCCGCGTGCACACCGCCGGGTATGTCTACCCCGTTGCGTTTCCGCTGGATCGCGAGATCGTCATTGGCGGCGTCGCGGGCACCAGCACTCTGCAGCTCGCCGCACTGAAACCCGGCGATGAAGCCATCATTGAAACATTCGACCCGATGACGCTCACCATGGGCACGGCCAGAATCAAGTGCATCGGGGTCGAGCCTTACGGAGAAGGCGGGGATGCCCAGGAAGCGCGTGTTGTGACCGTAACGGTCCACGATACGGTTACAAAAGCCTGGATAGACGAGCACGGCGAGACGTTGCGGGCTGAAACACAGTTCGGGCTTGTGCTCGAACGCTCGGAACCGCACGAGGCCTATGCCGCGTATGCACGTGAGGTTCCCGCGGATTTGATCGACGCCGTGGCGATACGGCCTTCGGGGAAACGGCCCATGCGCGACGCGACACGCATGGTTATCGCCGTGTCGGGAATTGGCGAGGACCGGACGTTGCCCGAAGACGACGCTCAACAGGCGCTCGACGACGGCCGCCTGGTCATCGCGCCACAGCCGCCGGGCGGCGCGGCCGCCGACCCCGGCTCGGAAGAATTGGCCGAGCATCTCGCGCCGCATCCTTTCATACAATCGGACCATCCGGATATCATGCGAACCGCAGCCGAGATAACGGCCGGAGCCGAAGACCCTTGGGAGAAGGCACAGCGCATTCATGACTGGGTGTTCGAGAACATAGACAAGAAGGGGGTGGCGAGCATCCCCTCCGCGCTCGAGGTGCTGAACATGCGCACGGGCGACTGCAACGAACATGCCGTGCTGTTCGCGGCCCTGGCGCGGGCCGAAGGCATTCCCACGCGCATCGTGCTCGGCGTAGTCTGGAGCGAAGAGCTGCAGGGGTTCTATTACCATGCATGGCCAGAGGTGTTTGTGGGGCAGTGGGTTTGGATGGACCCGACGTTCGGGCAGCGTGTGGCCGACGCGACCCACGTCAAACTGGTGGTGGGGGACATCGAGCGCTGGCCGCGCCTGATGGCGTTTCTGGGCAGGTTGCACATCGAAGTGCTCGAGGTGGAATAGCGCGGCAATCGCATCACGTTGCCGGCATATGCTGAGGAGGTTGGTAGCGCCTGATGATAGAGATAAAGAACCTCGTAAAACGCTTTGGCGCGAACACCGCGGTAAACCATCTCACCCTGCACATCGAGGCAGGGGAGTTTTTCTGTTTTCTGGGTCCAAACGGGGCGGGCAAGACCACCACCATCAAGCTGCTCACCGGCTTGCTCAAACCCACCTCGGGCACGGCGATCATCGGCGGGCACAATATCCAGCTCGAGCCCGTCGCGGCAAAACAACTGCTCGGCTACATCCCCGACACGCCGTTTCTCTACGAAAAACTCACCGGACGCGAATTCATGCGGTTTGTCGCGGGCTTGTATCAAGTCCCGGAAGTCCGCGCCGCGCTGCGCACGGAAGAACTGCTCGAGATGTTCGAAATCCGCCACGTAGGCGACCAGCTCATCGAAGATTACAGCCACGGCATGCGCCAGAAGCTGTCGTTCGCCTCGTGTTTTCTGCACGAACCGAAGGTGGTCGTCGTCGATGAGCCCTGGGTCGGACTGGATCCCAAGAATATCCGCTTTGTACGAGATTTTCTGCGAGACAAAACCCAAGACGGCGTGACCATTTTCATGTCCACGCATTCGCTGAGCGTCATCGAGGAAGCCGCCGACCGCATCGGAATCATCCACAACGGCAACCTGCTGCACACCGGCTCGCTTGCCGAGATCAAGGCCTTAAGCCGCACCCCGGGCAGTCTCGAGGACGTGTTTCTCGAACTGACCAACGCCGAGGCCGCGTCATGACGCCACTCTGGGCCGCTATCTGGGTAAAGCTGCGCGTCAGCCGCCATACCGTCGCGTCCATTCGCCATCAGTCCTGGCTCAAGGTCGCTGTGGTATCGGTTTCGGCCGTGTTGCTGTGGATCGGGGTATTCTATGCCTTCTATAAGGGGCTCGGATGGCTTCAGAGCATCGGCTTCGACGCCGTGGGCGGCGGGCTGAATCTGGGTCGGCTGCTCATGGGCAGCCTCTTGTCCGTCCTCGCCCTGGCCCTGTTTCTCATGCTCACCTTCTCGAACGTGCTGATAGCGTTCTCGACCTTCTACCGCACCAAAGAGATGGTGTATCTCGTGCAGAGTCCCCTTACGGTCCATTCCCTGTTCGTTGCGCGTTTCGTCGAGTGCGTGTCGTTCAGCTCGTGGGCATCGGCCTACCTGGGCTCGCCCCTGATTCTGGCCTACGGCCTTGTGACGGACGCATCGCCCATGCTCTATCTGGCCGCGGTGCTGGTATTCGTGCCGTTTGTCACCATTCCAGCGGCCATCGGGTGCATCATCACCATGGTGCTTACCCGCGTGTTTCCCATGGTGCGGAAATGGGTGCTTGTCGGCCTCGCGGGGGGTGCGCTCGCGGTGGTTTTTGCCTATCTTCGCGGAAGGTTTCTTGCCACTGATGTTTCCGCCCACGGGATGATCGCGTTTGTGTTTGACGCCACCTCGCGAACCCAGTCGCCATTCCTGCCGAGCCATTGGGCCGCGCATGGCATTCTGACGGCCGCATCGGGCCGCTACGCCGAAAGTGCGTTCGACCTCATGCTCCTGGTGTCCAACGCGCTGTTTTTCTCCTGGATTGCCATGCACGCCGCAGGGTGGTTGTTTTACCCCGGATGGTCTTTCCTGAAAGGGTTCGACCGCCAACGCGTCAAGCCGCTCGACAAAGGGCTCCTGGGAAAGCTCGAGACCGTCTTGCGCAGTCTGCCCAATCCCTTCCAGGCATTGGCTGTGAAAGACATCAAACTGTTCTGGCGCGATCCCACCCAATGGTCCCAATTCCTGATTTTTTTCGGCATCATGGCGGTCTACGTGGCCAACCTGCGCAACCGCTCGGCCATGCTCGATGCCGAGGCCTACCGCACGTTCATTGTCAGCCTCAACCTCGGCGCGTGCGCGCTGATCACCGCGACACTTACCAGCCGGTTCGTCTACCCGCTCGTGAGTCTCGAAGGCCAGCGGTTCTGGCTGCTCGGCCTAGCGCCGCTGACCTTCCGCCAGTTGCTCTGGCAAAAATACTGGCTCTGCGTGGCCACCACGGCTACCTTTTCCATTGGCGTGGTCGTGCTCTCGTGTGTCATCTTGGGCGTCGAACCCCTGGCCTTCTTTCTATCCCTCTACAGCATCGCCATGGTTAACCTTGGACTCGCTGGAATGTCGGTGGGACTCGGAAGTCTCTATCCCAATTTCAACGAAGACAATCCAGCCCGTATCGTATCCGGCATGGGGGGCACGCTGAACTTCCTGCTCAGCATCGCCTACATCGCCGCCATCGCCGCCGGCCAGACCGTAATGCTCCATTGGGGGCGGTTTACGCGCGCCGCAAC
>SLSB01000632.1 GCA_007130675.1 Candidatus Hydrogenedentota bacterium
CCGGTAACGACAATGACGAAGGGGCGGAAGCTTTCAAACTGCACAAGCGCAAGGGCCGCCGGCAGTGCCGTGGCGACAAGCGAACCGATATTCGGGATGAAATTGAACACAAAGATCAGCAGAGCCCAGAAAGCAGCGAAATCGAGGCCGACATACCACATGATGCCATACGCCAGCACAGCGGTCAGAAGACTGAGAAACGTCTTGACGCCGAGATAGGTGCGTATGTCACGGTTTATCCGCGAGATTATGCGTGCGGCCGAGGCCCGTCTCTTGTCGTCGGGTATCAGGCTGTCAAGCTTGTCGCCGAAAAACGGCCGCTCGAGCATGAGAAACACAAGATACAGGAAGATCAGGGCGCCGTTGCCGGCCATGCCGGCAATGCCCGAGGCCAGAAAGGCGACGTACCGCCCGAAATCAATTTGCTGGAGCATATCCTGCAGCGGGGCAGGGTCTTCGATAGGCAGTCGGTCGATAATGTCTTCGTACACGTGAACAAGCCGGGTGCCGTACCGCGGGGCGGCGGCCACGACGCTCGCCGCGTTATCGGCAACCAATCTCGAGACCACCAGCGCGCAAACAACGAATACCAAGGCGGAAAGGGTGTTTAACACCAGGTTTGAAGGCGTGATCCGCCGAAAGATGGTCTTGCGCCACACATCATTTAAGATGTCGACGAGGTAAAACGTCAGAACAGCGAGAAACAGCGGGATGAGCAGCGTTCTCCCGATCCAAAGCACCCAGAACAAGGCAATGGCCAGAATGCACCACGCAGCCAAGGTCAACGGTTGGTTCTGGACGGTCAAGAGCGATTGTTCGGTTTTCTTTTCCTGCATCAGCCGTGTCTCCAAGGGGTCAATGCAGCCCTTCGGTCCTATTTCCGACTGCCGCTTGCATCGGCGATCTTTGTCGGAGGGTTCAGCGTCTTTCGAATGGTGAAGTAATCCTCGCGAGAAAGCGAGCATTCGAGCGCACCCGCGGCCTCGCGAATCTGCTCGCGGGTCTTGATGCCGCAGATGGCGTTGTGAATGCCCGGATGCATCAACGTGGCGGCCAGCACAAGCTGATAGATGGTCAGCCCATACCCGTCCGCCAACGGCTGGAGATTCTGAACGCATTGACAGAGATGCCGAAACCGTTCGCCGTGAAAATCCGGGTGGTTAGCCCGGAAATCGGCAAACGTTTCGTCTCCTTTGTACTTACCCGTGAGCAGCCCTTTGTGCAGCGGCGAGTAGACCATCACGCCAACGTTCTCCGCCTGGCAGTACGGCAACAGATCCCCTTCAATTTCCGGCGCGATGAGACTGTATGCGGGCTGCACGACCGAATACGCCCCGAACGCGCGCTGGGCTCTGAGTTGTTCTACGTTGTGGTTGCTGACTCCGAATGCGCGGATCTTGCCTTGGTACCGCAGGTCTTCAAGTGTTTCCGCCACATCCTGAAGGGGTGTGAGCGGGTCAAACATATGGAGCAGGCACAAATCGACGGTGTCAATGCCCAGCCGCTCGAGCGACGCATCGCAGCGTTCGCGAAGATGCTGAGGCGACAGGTCAGGATACCGCGAAGCATCCGGATTAAAGTGGTTGAACCACTTGGTGCAGATGACAAGGTCCTGGCGGGGCAAGTCTTTGAGGGCCTCGCCGAGCACGGTTTCGGCGAATCCGTCGCCGTAGGCATCGGCCGTATCAAAAAAGTTTATGCCCAGGTCATAGGCGCATTTCATCGCATCAAGCGCATCAGCCTTGGATTGCTCGCCCCAGAAACGGGGGCTGAGCTGCCAGGTTCCAAACGAAATGGGCGACACGAAGAGTCCGCTACTGCCCAAGGTCACACGCTCCATGATACCTCTCCTTGTCAAAATGTGCGCATGTGTGCGTAAGAACAGGCCGCCCCACGGACACGGTTTTAACAACCCCTGCGCAGCCAGCCGAACAGGCTGCATTATGAGGGAAATGGGGCGCGCGGCTCAACTGCGAGCGCCTGCGGGGGCGGGCTGAGGGTCTTGCGGGCCGATAGGGAGCGCCCTTGAATACGTAACCACCTGTGGCAATAATGCTCTCGACAAAGGGAACCGGAGGCTGATACCGGTGTTATATATGCAGCCCCGCATATGTACGATGGCGGAGGGCAGGTGGCGGACTATCGCACGCACGGGAGCACCGAGAGATCTCTCGAGCAAGAGGCGGCAAAACACAATGAAACAGGCAATCATTGTTCTGGCGGTTTGGGCGGTATGTATGGGCGCTTCCGGGATCGAATCAGCATTTCAGCCCCTCTACGAATCACCGCCCGGCGCAGCACCGCAGGGAAACCGCATCGACGCCCTTGTTCGGGCCGAACTCGATGAACGCGGCATCGAACCGGCGTATCCCAGTTCGGACGAGGTCTTCATCCGCCGGGTCTTCCTCGATGTCATCGGCACGCTGCCGCAGCCGTGGGAGATTCGCCGTTTTCTGAACGACCCGCGCCCGAACAAGCGGGCCATATTGATCGACACGTTGCTCGAGCGCGACGAGTTTGCCGATTACTGGTCGTTGAAATGGTGCGACCTGCTTCGCGTGAAGGCCGAGTTTCCCATAAACCTGTGGCCCAACGCCGTGCAGGCGTATCACATGTGGATCCGCAACGCCATTCGGACCAATATGCCCTATGACGAATTTGCGCGGGCGCTATTGACGTCGAGCGGCAGCAATTATCGCGAGCCGCCGGTGAATTTTTACCGGGCGGTGCAAGGACAAGAACCCGAGGCCCTCGCGGCGGCCGTGGCCCTGACGTTCATGGGGGCGCGGATCGAGAACTGGACCAAAGATGAACGGGATGCCATGGCGGCCTTCTTCTCGCGGCTCGCGTTCAAAGACACGGCCGAATGGAAAGAGGAAATTGTGCATCTCGATCCTTCGGTGAACGAGCCGCTCGATGCGATTTACCCGGACGGCCAGCCCGTCCGCATTGCGCCGGGCGAGGATCCGCGCGAGGCGTTCGCCGATTGGCTCATTTCACCCGATAACGACTACTTCTCGCACACCATCGTGAACCGCGTATGGGCGTGGCTGCTCGGCCGGGGGATCGTGCACGAGCCCGACGATTTTCGCCCGGACAATCCCCCGGCAAATCCCGCCCTGCTGGCCTATCTTGCCGAGGAACTGGCGGCCGCCGATTACGACCTGCGCCACCTCTACCGGCTGATTCTCAACTCGCGCACCTACCAGCAATCGAGCATCCCGCGCAGTGACCACCCCGAGGCCGAAGCGCAATTCGCGCACTACATCGTGCGGCAGCTCGATGCGGAAGTGCTCATCGACGCGCTAAACTGGATATTCGGCTCACGGGAGAGCTACTCGAGCATGATTCCCGAGCCGTTCACATTCATTCCCGAACAGCAACGCAGCATCCTGCTCGCGGACGGCAGCATTACCAGTCCGTTCCTCGAAATGTTCGGTCGCCCGCCGCGCGACACAGGGCTCGCATCGGAACGGCGCAACGAGCCCACTGAACGCCAACGGCTGCATCTGCTGAATTCCACGCACATTCAGCGGAAAATCGAGCGAAGCTGGCGGTTGCGCCAACTGCTCGAGAACAGCCAGGGCGAGCCGCGCCGGGCTATCACCATGATGTATCTGTTCATTTTGTCGCGGCATCCGTCCGAGGAAGAGATCGCGGCTGTACAGGCCTACGTTCAAGACGGCGGAGTGACCGCCCAGCAGGCCGCCTCCGATCTGGCATGGGCCTTGATCAATACCAAAGAGTTCTTGTACCGCCACTGATACGCACGAGACGAGGGTAATGCTATGAAACGGCAAGACACATCGAGTCGGATCTCGCGCCGGGCGGCGCTGCGGCGCGGATTGGCCGGAGCCGCGGGAATGGCGCTGCTGGGAACCCCGCGCGCACGCGCCACGGCCACCGTCCGCCAGAATGCGCCCGCGAAAGCAGTCATCCAGATTTGGATGTGGGGCGGTCCCTCCCATCTGGACACGTTTGATCCCAAGCCCGATGCGGGCTATGACTATTGCGGCCCGCTCGACGAAGTCATTGCGACCAATGTGGATGGAATCAAAATTAACGCGGCCCTGCCGTTGCTGGCCCAACACGCGGACAAGTACGCGATCATCCGCAGCATGACGCACGGCGTGAACGCGCACGAAACCGCGTCGTACATCGTGCAGACCGGCCGGCATCCCGGCCAACTGGTATTTCCCAGCGTGGGCGCCGTGGTCGCCGCATTCAAAGGCTATGACCAGGGGTACGACGGCATTGTGCCGCCGTACATCGTGCTCACCGAGCCGCAGGGCCGCTTTTCCGAAGCGGGATTCCTCGGGCAGCAATACAGACCCTTCGCCACGGGGGGCGACCCCAACCGCGACCCGTTCGTGGTAGAGGGTGTTGTGGCCGAGGGCATTTCGGACGAGCGCCAACTGAAGCGCCGCGATTTGCTCCATGCCTTGGATTCGCTCGGACAGGCCATGCCCGGGAGCGAGCGGTTTGACGCGCTTGACCAATGCGAAGCAGACGCCTATGCCCTGATGTTCGGCGAGGCCCGCGAGCTGTTTGACCTGAAGTCCGAAGGCGATGCCATGCGCGATCAGTATGGGCGCAACGCCTTCGGCCAGTCATGTTTGATGGCGCGGCGGCTCGTCGAGAACGGCGCGCCGTATGTGACGATCAACTACAAGGGGTGGGACACGCACAAGCAACACTTCGAGATTATGCGGCGCAAACTGCCTGAGCTCGATCAGGGCATGTCGGCGCTGCTCGCCGACTTGGCGGAGCGGGGCCTGCTCGACAACACAATTGTCTGGTGGAGCGGCGAGTTCGGGCGCACCCCGAGGGTCCAATGGAATGCCCCCTGGAACGGCGGGCGTTCGCACCATGGGGCGTGTTTCTCGGCAGTTGTCGCGGGCGGCGGGTTTAAAGGCGGCCGCGTGGTCGGCGCATCGGATGCACGAGGCGAACACGTGCTCGAACGTCCGGTATATCCCGTCGATCTGATTGCCAGCATATATGAACTGCTCGGCATCGACCCGCACGGTCCCTTGCCCAATCCGCTCGGGTTGGACGTTCCAGTGTTACCCAAACCGGGCGGCGATGTGCGCAGCGGCGGCCGGTTAACCGAAATCACCTGAGCCAAGGAGCGTGACTATGTCGGTATGGCTGCGGACTGTGATTGCGGGGGTGGCGGTATGCACGTCGGCTGCCGCCTGGGCGCAGCAGGCGCGGCGCGAGCCCGAGATCGGATATCTCTATCCGGCCGGTGGTCAGCGCGGTACAACCGTCGAGATCATCGCGGGCGGACAGTTCCTGCGCGGCGCGGACCAAGTGTATATCGCAGGGGACGGCGTCGAGGGGGTGGTGATCCAACACTATCCTCCCGTGCGAAACCTGAACGGCGATCAGCGCCGCTTGCTTCAGCAGCGGATGCGGGTCGCTCGCGACGCACGGCTGGCAGAGCAGCGTGGCAGAGAGCCGCGAGTTGAGCCTGCATCGAGAGGCCCCGCTGCACAAGACGCACCCGAGGCGGTGCGGCTGCCTGCCCATCCACTGCTGGATCGGGTCGACGATATGAGCCTGCGCGAACTCGAGCATCTCCAACATGTGATATTCAATTTTGGCAGGCGGCAGCTCAACGCGCAGATTGCCGAACTCGTCAAGATAGAAATTGCCATCGACGCCCATGCCGCGCCGGGTCCGAGGGAACTGCGGGTAAGAACGGCCCAGGGGGTGAGCAATCCATTGAATTTTGACGTGAATGTGCTTCCAGAAATGATGGAATTGGAGCCTAACGACCCCGGAGTGCCCAGCCAGCTCCCCAACCCGGACCCGCTCGAATTGCCCGTGCTGATAAACGGCCAGATCCTGCCGGGCGACATCGATCGGTTCACGTTCCAGGCCCTCGAGGGGCAACGGCTGGTGCTCGATGTGCAGGCCCGCAGTCTTGTGCCCTATTTGGCCGACGCGGTCCCCGGCTGGTTTCAAGCCGTGCTGACACTGTTCGATCCCGATGGCGCGGAACTGGCTTTTGTCGACAATTTTCGCTTCGACCCCGATCCAGTGCTGTTCTTCGAGATTCCCGAAGACGGCGTTTACGAGGTCGAAATCCGCGATGCCATTTTTCGCGGGCGCGAGGATTTCGTCTACCGCCTTTCGATCTCGGAACGGCCGTTTATCAAAGAGATGTTTCCGCTCGGAGCG
>SLSB01000483.1 GCA_007130675.1 Candidatus Hydrogenedentota bacterium
GGAGTGAAAACCCGTCATGTCCAGACACATTCTTCTGTTTGTCGCAGCATTCGTCGCATTGACATGCACCCCGGCCACCGCCCTGGAACTGGACCGCATACGCCCGTACGAAGCAAACCCCCATTACTGGCAACATAAAGGGGAACCCATCTTGCTTCTTGGCGGGAGTTGGCAGGACAACCTGTTCAACCACCCCGTTGGCCTGCAGGAACACCTGGATCTGCTGATCGCCGTGGGCGGCAATTACCTGCGGAATGTCATGAGCCATCGGAATGCGGACAACCTGTTCGCCTATGCGCAGGATGACAACGGCCTGTTTGACTTGGACAGGTTCAACGACGCCTACTGGCAACGCTTCGCGCATTTCCTTCAGCTAACCCATGAACGGGATATCATCGTTCAGCTCGAGATCTGGGCTACTTGGGACTTCTATGTGGATCATCAGACTCAGGGCGGCTGGTCCAAACAGCCCTTCAACCCGGCCAATAACGTTACTTACACCGCCGAGGAATCTGGTTTGCCCACCGAGATCAGTTTCTCGGCAGGGCCGCACCCGACCGCCCATCCCTTTTTTCACAGTGTGCCCGCGTTGAACAACAACGAGCTGGTGATCGAGTATCAAACCGCCTTTGTGGACAAACTTCTCTCGTACACCCTCGAGTATTCCCATGTGCTCTATTGCATGAACAACGAGACCGGCGAACCCACCGAGTGGAGTGATTTCTGGGCGCGCTACGTTCGCGAGCGGGCGGCCGAAGCCGGGAAACATGTCGAAACGGCCGAGATGCGCCGCAACGAAAACATCACAGCGCCCGATCACCGCCATATGATCGACGCCCCCGAGCTTTACACGTTTCTGGATATTTCACAAAACAATGCCTTGCGGGGCCTGACCCATCGGGTTCGCATTCAGCAAGTGCGCGCCTTGCTTGGGGATCATCCCCGGCCTATGAACAACACCAAGATCTACACCTTTGATCATGACGCGAATGTCGCCATTCGGCGATGGTGGCAAAACGTTCTCGGCGGATGCGCCTCGGTGCGGTTCCACCGCCCCCATCCACTCGAAGGGGTTGATGATCACGAAAAACACACGCATGTCGGCCTTGGTTTGAGCCCCCTCGCCCAAGAACAGATTCGCAGCACCCGGGTCTTGATGAACGCGATAGGGTGGCCCTATATCGAGCCGGATCTCGGCTTTGTCTCCCTTGCCGAAGAATCCCCCCATGCCGTGAGCACCGAGAAGACCCACATTGTCTATACCCGCGACACCGATGGTAGGGCTCGCTTGTACATGAATGGTAAACCCATCGAAACAGAGACCATCGGCGGAGACCTGTCCTCGTGGGACCCAGGGATGCGTCTCGCCCTGGCAAGCGAACTGACGGGCGAACGCCCCTGGCTTGGCACATACCACACCGTGACCCTATACGATCGCGCATTGACCCCGGCCGAGATCACCGAGCATGGCACTGCAGGCTACCCCGTCCAACGTGCGGGCCTTCAAGCACATTACGCCTTCGATGAAGACGGCGGCGCCGTGATCCGCGACAGTTCGGGCTTGGAACCGCCCCTCGACCTACATATCCAAAACCCCGATACCGTGACCTGGACCCACGATGGACTCGAAGTGCGCAGACCTGTGCTCATAGCCACGGCCGCACCGGCGGAGCGCCTTGCGGCGGCCTTCCGAGCGAGTAATGCATTTACCCTCGAGGCCTGGATCACCCCCGCGGAAACGCATCAGGCAGGTCCCGCGCGTATTGTTACCATGTCGCACGATACGGCGCGGCGCAACTTCACCCTCGGGCAACTCGATAGCGGGTACCAGATGCGATTTCGCACCACGCAAACAGACCTCAACGGTCTTCCGGGATTGGGCAAAGATGTCGGCGAAGAGGTTACGCTTGCCGCGGCCCGCTCGATCTCACGAGAGCGCGCCGCTGTCTTCGTTCCCCTTGGAGCGGCAGTACGCATCGCATGGGACCAGCTCGCAAACGAGCTCCAGGCCCAGTGGTTCGATCCGCGCACGAGCGGCTGGCAGGATGCCGCACCCAATGCTGACGGCTGTTTCGAAGCGCCTTCCACAGAGGATTGGGTCTTGGTGCTGCGTTAGAAACTGCGAAAGCCGCAAAGCTTCCGGTGATTTCCCGGTGTACTACGACCTTGCCGTATCGCGACAGCGGCGCGGAGTGCTGTCAAGTCTCGGATGAATGCTCTCCGGCCGATTCACTCCCGGACACTCTGCGCAGTTTTTGGCGCAATGTCTTGCGGTCAATACCAAGGATTTGCGCGGCGCGGGTCTTATTCCCCCCCACGCTGGCGAGCACATTGCTTACATATTCCTGCTCGACTTGTGCCAAAGTCCGGTCTAATCCCGTCTGGCGCATCGCGGAGAACCGCATGAGTTGAGGCAAATCGGGCGTATCGATCGTATCGCTGTCCGTCATGAGAATGAGCCGCTGAATAACGTTCTCAAGTTCCCGCACATTACCGGGCCAATCGTAGCTTCTCAACACATCCAGGGCGCGCCCCGAAAACTGCACCGGAGAACGGCCCATTTCGGCGGCGAAACGGCGGGCAAAATGGGTCGCCAGCAGCATGACGTCGTCGCCGCGCTCACGCAGCGGCGGAAGCGCGATAGTAATCACGTTCAACCGGTAAAACAGGTCTTTCCGGAACAGGCCCTTCTTCACCAAAACCAGCAGGTCCCGGTTTGTCGCGGCCAGAATGCGCACATCCACTTTGCGCAGCCGGTTCGAGCCCACCATGCTGATCTCTTTGTCCTCCAACACGCGAAGCAGCTTCACCTGCATCGAGGCACTCGTCTCCCCCACTTCGTCGAAGAAAATAGTTCCGCCATCGGCCGCATGGAAAAGCCCCGCCCGTGATTCCGAAGCCCCTGTGAACGCCCCTTTGACATGACCAAACAATTCACTCTCGAGCAGGCCGTCCGGAATCCCGCCGCAGTTGACCGGAACGAACGGAGCACTCGAGCGCGCGCTCCCGTAGTGGACGGCACGCGCGGCCAGTTCTTTCCCCGTACCGCTTTCCCCCGTGATCAGCACGGTTGCGGATGTCGAGGCCGCTTTGCCAATTGCCCGAAAAACCTCCCGCATGGCTTCCGACTCTCCGAGTAAACCATGCGGCATTGACGGCGCGGCTGTTACATCCGCGGCACGCTGTCTCCGGCTATGCAGGTTGCCGAACGCGCGCCGGACCGCGGCAGACAATTCCTCGTCTGTGAACGGTTTCGAGAGGTACTCTTCGGCCCCGTCTTTGATCGCCTGCACCGCTCCTTCGATCGAGGGATATCCGGTGATCATCATGACGCCGGTGTCCGGAAAATTGTCCCGCACGTGGCGCACCAGGTCCATGCCGCTCACCTCGGGCATTTTGAGATCGGTAATGACCAGATCCACCGTGGTGGAATCGAGCACCGCAACAGCCCCAGCGACGTCCGAGGCCGTCAACACGTGGTACCCTTCCGCCACCAGATTGCGCTCGAGCACCTCGAGCGTGGGCGCGGAATCATCGACTAAGAGAATGGATTCTTTCTCGGACTTCGCGCTCACGCCATCGGTTCTCCTTCGTTCGCCGGATGGCCTGCAACGGGCAGTCGAATCTCGACGCGGGTGCCCCGCCCGGCTTCGCTGTGGATCTCGATGGTTCCTTCATGCGAGGTCACGATCCCGTGCACCACCGGCAGACCCAGCCCCGTACCTTGCTCGACATCCTTGGTCGTGAAGAATGGCACAAACACCCGCTCCAAAACATCGGCGCTCATCCCGACCCCGGAATCTTCAACGTTCAGACATACATGCCCCCCATCCACGACCGTCTGCACCCGGAGTGTTCCTCCTTCCGGCATCGCCTGCAACGCATTGACGACAAGATTAACGAGCACCTGATGAAGCTGCGCCGCATCCGCAAAAACCAGCGGCAACGCCTCGTCCAGCGCGCATTCGACTTCGACACCGGTTCGCGAACAGCGTGCATCGAGAAAGAGCAGACCCTCGCGCACCACATCGTTGATACTCACGAGTGCCATCTCGGGAGGCATCTGGCGCGCAAACCCAAGCAGCTTGCGGATGATCTCCCGCGCGTGCAATGAGGCGGTCTCGATTTTCGCCAAGTCCTCTTCGGCGGACTCGGGCAGGTTCGGGCACTTTCGCGCCAACTGCGCAAACCCGAGAATGTTCCCGAGCGGTTCGTTCAATTCATGAGCCACCCCGGCCGCAAGAAAACCTATCGTGGCCAGACGGTCGGCATGCTGAAGCTGACTCTGCAGATGGACGCGATCCAGTTCCGCTTCCCTGCGCTCGACAATCAGGCCCACCTGCTGGGCGACCGCATCTATCAAATTGCGTTCTTCTCGAAGAAACGGGCCCTCATCGAGTGCGGGGCGCGGCTCCAAATAGACCACCTCGACAAAACCCCGGGGCACCCCCTGCACCAGGACATCCGAGCGCTGGCCGCTCGAACCCTCTTCAAAACCCGGTGCGGCATACACCTGCCCGTCCAACACGACCCGCGCCGAAGCAACCTCCGGATACCTCCACGCAGGAATAAGCAGTGCCGTGGTTTGAGCGAAAATCTCCTCCAGCGAAATACCCGGTTTCCCGGCAATCTCCGCCATTCGCAACAGACACGTCAGCTCTTTGACGCGTTCTTGTAGCGCGGTTGATGTATGTTTGCCAGTCTTCTTCTCTGCCATAATCACACAGGAGAGCGATAAGCGCTATCCACAATCCGTCATGCAGGCGCGTCCCTCAGTTCGAGTCCTTATCCCGGGATCGCCGAGCGCCAGCTCGGCCCCTCTTCTCAACCCTGTTATCCCGTCAAAAATCTCTCCCCTCTTCCCATCCCCCCTCAAATCACCGTCTCGCCGTCTGACCTCAACGCGGAATCGGCAATATCAACGCACTGGGATGCCGCACACCCGTATAGACCGTGTTTCGGGCCACGGGCATGGGCTCGTCTTCGGAGGGGAAATCCTCGCCGGTGTTGGGATTTATCTCGAACCGCGGAAAGTTGCTGCTCGAGATGTGCAAGCCGATACGGTGGCCGGTGTTGAAAATCAGACTGATGGACCACAGGTCGATCTCGAGTGCCGCGATCTCGCCCGGCGGAAGATACTCGGGCGCCTCGAAGCTATCGCGGAATTTCAGACGCTGAATCCCGTCAAGCATCAGAATCTCCCGCCCATCCGGGCAAATATCCACCAATTTGGCCGTGAAATCGGTGTCCTTCACATCGGTCGAAACATAGAGGCGCACCGTCACCCGGCCGGTGATCTCCAAAGGTTCGGTCAAGGGCGTCGATGCGAATCGGAGCACGTCAGCCCGATCACTGACCGGACGTTGGTCAAATATCCCCGGTTTGTGCAACAGCGTCGCCCCGCCGAGCGACGGCACGGGGTCCGACGGATCATAGACGAACGTCAACCCGCCCGGAACGTCATCAACCGCTCCGGCATTCAGCCCGCCATCCGGGGTCAGGTAATACGGCGTCGCACGCGTGGGAAAAGGGGGCCAGTCATCGGCCGTGCGCCACTCGTTCCCCGGCGCATCCGGGTCGGAGAGATCGCCCACGGTGTAATAGTGGACGGCCGGCTCGTCCATGATTCCGTTTTCCTCGCCCAGCAGCCAATGGCGGAAGAATCGCTGCGTATATTCGTCGAAATTGACCGCATTGTAGTTCTCGTGAAGTATCACGTCTCCGAGGTCGCGTCGCGGGCCATGCAGCCACGGCCCCATAATCAGTTTCTGGTTACCCCGTGCCGGTGGTGCGCCATCGTATTGCCGCGACACAAACGCATCGATCGTTCCCTGGCCGAAACAGTCCCACCAGCCCCCGACATGCACCGCCGGCGCCGTCACCCGGTCCGCCACCCGAACGGCGTCGAAACCCCGCCAGAACGCGTCATAGGTGGGATGCGCCTTCCACAGTTCGAGCACATGCGGCAGGTTCTGCGCGGCCAGCCACCCTTCCATCATCTCTTTGCGAAAGACGCCGCCCTGATACGAGATGTTGCCGTAAAACGACGCGGGTGCAACCAGAATGCTCTGGCAGGTTATCCACGGCGTCGCGGGCGCCGCAAGAATCTGAACGATGCCCAGCGCGGACCCGCCAAACGTGGCGATCTTCCCGTTGCACCAGGGTTGTGCGCGAA
>SLSB01000212.1 GCA_007130675.1 Candidatus Hydrogenedentota bacterium
CGAAATCAATCAGGCATGCATCGGCGCTTGCACCGGCACACGTCACGCGCAACACGTCGCCAGCATGCACTCGCCATACGAATACCTACGCGAGCATATCACGAGAGATCCCGAGAGATGAAGGTTCTGGGTCAAGGTTCTTTGGCAACCGCTACAACAACGACGTCACCCTCAGCGACGGCTACGCAAGCATGACCAGGACAACCAGGGATAAGGGGGACAGGCACGTCTCCGCTCCCTTCGGTCACTGCGCTTGAGCCAGTCCCAGTTTTCCCCGCTTGGTACAGTCCCCGAATTCCCTGAAATCGTGGTTGCAAATCAGGGTGATTGTGGGGGTTTGGACACTCGGGGTCAGCACCTTGAGCGCCTGGATGACTTCGCCGGTGCTGAGTCTGGTGGTGGCCGAGCTCTCGTAGAACCTGCTGTAAAGCCGTGCGTAACGGCTTTGACGCATGTCGCTCGCCAAACGCAAGAGGCCTTCGATGAAGAAGATGAGTAAGAGTTTCGACTGCGTGGAGATGATGCACGAGGGTGCATTGCGCATCTACAACGAGACGCGGGGCATGTCGCGCGAAGAGGAGCTTGCGTACTGGCGCCGTAAAGACGAGGAAGCCCGTAAGCAGCATCCCCGGTTACGCTGAGCGACGGACGCGAATGCGTCGGCTGGCAAAGCGCGCCGATGAAATGCAGCATCCAAGGCTCTCCCGGTGAAAATGAGCACCGGACGCTCATGCACACCGTCAAGCGGGGCGATGATGTATTTGAGAAAAAAACACCTTGAGAGGGGTAGCGAGTCCGAGAGCGCAGCCAAGACCCCGGCTTACAAAATGCGGCGAATTTTTGGGTTTTGTCCTGGGTGCGTCATCGCCGGTGAAGAGGCCATGTCGGATCGCAACAAAGGGGTTTTGACAACCGGATCGTTTTCGCCTACATTGGGAGAGTCGGGACG
Organism: Candidatus Hydrogenedentota bacterium; assembly: GCA_007130675.1. Classification (GTDB taxonomy): domain Bacteria; phylum Hydrogenedentota; class Hydrogenedentia; order Hydrogenedentales; family SLHB01; genus UBA2224. The sequence goes on from SLSB01000212.1 coordinate 950, forward strand.
GGATGGCCATCGGCAGGTTCAACACTCATAGGGCCTTCCCGTCGCCACATGTGTGGTCAATGTAGCGTAATCCCTCGTAGCAGTGAAGGAAAATAGCCATGCGTATACCCGTATCCAAGTACCTCTTTGGCGCCTGCTGCATCTGCCTTGTATTGGCGGTGTTTCCGGCGGATTCCGAGGAGCCGGTCTGGTGGAAAGGCAACATTCACGCACACAGTCTCTGGAGTGATGGCGTGGTCTATCCCGAGCAGGCCGTGGCGTATTACCGGGACCGGGGGTACAACTTCCTGGCCCTGACCGACCATGACATTCTCTGCCGCGACGATCTCTACCCTGCGTTCGAGACATATCTGGAAGCAGCGGTGGAAGAGGCGGGTGTTCCGCGCGAGGTGGCGCGCGGCATGTTTCCCGAAGAGCGAGACGGGCGTGTTTGGATGAACGTGACACAGCGTGCGGAAGCAAACAGCCGCGGCGGCGATCCCGCAATTCTCGAGGAATACCTGGAACAGTTTGGCGCGTCGTGGGTGGAAATTATGGAGGTGGAAGGGGACAAACTGGTCCGCCTGAAACCGATTAATGAATTCCGTCACCTGTTCGAAGCGCCGGGCGAGTTTCTGCTGATCGACGGCGTAGAAATCAGCGGGATAACCCCGGTGCATATGCTCGCCATTAACCCGGGCGGAGCGGTGGCGCCTTACATCCCGACCGCGGAGCCTGGGTCAACCGTGGATATCATCAACGGCAATCTGCGAACGGTCGCAGAAGCGCCGTGGGCGGACACCCGCACCCATCTTGTGGTGTTGGCGCATCCCAACTATATGGGAGGCGTTACTGCTGAACACCTGATCGAAGCCGAGGGGTTGCAGTTCTTCGAAGTTTTTAACGGACATCGAAGTGTGCGTAACCATGGGGATGCCTACCGCAAGGATACGGACCGCATGTGGGACATCGCGCTGGCGCACCGCTTGAGCCAAGGTCAAGGTCCGTTGCTGTATGGGTTCGCCACCGACGACGCTCACAGCTACCACAACGTCGCGACGGCCTCGTCCAGCCCGGAACGCGGCTGGCTTATGGTGCGAGCCAGTTACCTGACGCCCGAGAGCATTGTCGGCGCCATACAAGACGGCGCGTTCTACGCGACCACCGGCGTGACGCTGCGCGATATCCGGCTGGATGAGCGGGCGTTGACAGTGGAAGTCGAACCCGAGCCGGATGTGCGCTACACCATCCAATTCATCGGCACGCGGGAAGGCGTGGACCTCGAGAGCGAACCGGTGCGCAACCCGGAAGGCGAGCCCATGACAACGCCCCGGCTTTACACAGAGGACTTTGTGGCGAATTGGGAGTTCGAGGAGGATGCGCCGTACGCCGTAACCCGGCGATACAGCGAGGCGATTGGCACGGTGCTGCTGGAAATCGAAGGGACGGAGGCAACATACGAGTTCGCGGGCGACGAACTCTACGTGCGCGCCAAGATTTTGTCAGACAAGCTGCATCCCAACCCTTTCGCCGAGGGAGACGTCGAAGTGGCCTGGGTCCAACCCGTGGTGCCTGAACCCGCCAGCTGAACCCTTGCGCAGGTGAGAGGGATACCAGGCACTTGGGGATGTCGTGCAGTTGCAGGATGTGACGAACTGACAGGAGGTAGGCCTACCTGAATCCCAAGGTAAGGAAGCAATCTGTGGAACAGGAGGTATGCCACAGCCGGGCTGGCTTCTATCCTTATGGCGCAACGTCCGCCTGAGGATCGGCGAGCACGCGAGTCGTATCCTCGGGCGCCTTGTTCGCCGCATGCGATTTGCGGTAACTGGCCATGTAGTGCCGCAGCCAGGTCATCGCAGGGCGCTCCGATCCGTCCTTGCGAATCAAATAGCCGTTCTTCCGCCACATCCGGCCCTCACGGTGTCCCCAAAGGGTGACGCCACGCACGGCGGGATGCTCCCAGAACATCGAAAAGAGCGCCATAAATTGCTGCTCATGTCGGATATCGTCAGCAATGTCCAGTTCGAATTCCGAAATATAGATTGGGAGTCCTGTCTCGGCGAGGTAGTCCAGGCTCTGTCTTACTTTGGCCGCATCGGCTCTTTCAAGGAAGTGGCCCTGCACACCGATGGCATCGATGAGCGACTCCTGCTGCAGGATGGAGACAATTTCCCGGAACTGCTTCAACTTTCTCTGGTTTCTTTCAATTCCCCATTCGTTCAGGATCAGCTTTCCAGTGAAGCCATGTGTGCTGCCGTGCAATCGGGCGCGCCTGAATGTCCAGATGACCCAATCCCATCCGCTTTTGCCGTCGCCCCCGAGTTGTGAGCGATAGGCCGGAGGCGCAGAGATCGGCTCGTTGATGACGTCCACAAGGGTAATCGTCTTGCCATAGCGCTCGAAGAAATCAGCAATCAGGGCATCCACGGCGTTGGACATATCGTCAGCCTCTTGCGTCCAGGCGGGCTGCTGTTGCCCCCACACGATGCAGTGGTGTTTGACGATCATGGAATGACGGTCAGCGAACTGAACCATCGCATCCATGTTCGTCCACACGCGCTCGCCGCGCACGCGCTCGATGGCATCCCATTTGCCACAGTTCTCCGGCGTGATCTGGTCGAACAACGTGCCGAACAGCGGGTCATCCGCACTGTTCTGCCAGATTGACCCCAGAAACTTGGCCGGTTCGTCAGCCCGGACGGTTCCGGTCGTGAGCAAGGCAATAACTGCTACACTGAACGGGAAGAGAAATGCCCCGATGTTGACTGAGAAACTTCTCATTTCAAATATCCTATAGTGGCGAACAATAATTATACGGTTTCTTCATAACACCTTGTAGTCGGAAGGGAGTCGCGCTCAGGAAACTGCGTCATAAAGGGAGGCGAAGGCGGTCACCTTCTCCAAGGCAAACCCGATACGCTTTACTCGTTCTGCCGCCCTGCAGGATCGAGTTCCCGCAAGCGCGGATGCTCCCGCCGCGCCGCCTCAGCGCGCTCACGCCAATAGGCCAATTCTTCTTCCTTGGTCATATCTTTCGTCTTTTCATAGATGCGCAAAGCGCCCTCGTGCATCATCTCGACGCAATTAAAGCTCTTCTTCTTCATCGAAAACCATCTCCTGTGGTGTATGAATCGCAATCGCGGCATAGCCCTGTATCTGATTAACCCCATTATACAACGGAATTCGCCGGAAATTGACTATGTGCTTGAAATTCCAGCTAATGATGGCGCGGCAGCCGCTTGCAGTGGCCACCGCGACATGCAGGGCGTCAACATCCCACCTGCGGCCAACCACGCGCGCCGCCAGATAGGCTTTTTGAACTCATAGGCCGACTCCTCAATACGCATGCGAACCACTTGATAATCTAACCACGGAGCTCACGAAGACCACGGGGGTTTTCTTGCTCCGTGTTCACCGTGCCCTCCGTGGTTCATTCCCGTCCCTATTCTCCGTGGTTTAAATCGAAACCCGCCTGACGCCGTCCATCATACGGCGGACGTTGAAGTTCATCAGATACCCGCGTTTGAAGCCCAGAAGACGCAAATAGCTCAGTATCTGCGCGAGGTGCAGATCGGTCAGTTCGGCCACGGATTTCAACTCAAGCAGAAGACATTGGTCGACGATGACATCGGCTCGAAATGCCGGACCAAGATCGTTGCCGCGATAAACAAGAGGTATGTCCACTTGCGCCTGCACATGAAGGCCAAGGTCCGCGAGTTCGAAAATCAGCGCCTTCTCGTAGGCCGATTCGAGCAGCCCCGGCCCCAGCGACCGATGCACCGCGATGGCCGCGCCTATTACCCGCTCGCACAGCGCATCCGGACAATCGATAAGCATCTATCTTCTCCGTTACGGGCAATGGTTTCAAAACCACGGAGATCACGGAGATCACGGAGGACCTTTTCCCAACTCTGTGCTCACCGTGCTCTCCGTGGTTCATTCCCGTCCCTATTCTCCGGTGTTCAAATGGAAACCCGTTTCACCCCATGGACCATTGCATCCGGACAGTGGATAAGCATCTATCTTCTCCGTTATTGGCAATGATTTGAAAACCACGGAGCTCACGGAGACCACGGGGGGGCTTCTGCTCTGTGTTCATCGTGCTCTCCGTGGTTGACTCTTCGGAGGCTTTCAAGGGCCTTTTTGCGCTACCGCGCTCCTTGGTCCTTCAGCCCTTCCGCTTGGCCTTAGGCATCAAACCAAGATCAAGCGGTAAAGCGGTAAAACCGCCAAGCGGTGATTACCTGGCAAGGCGGAACCCGCTGAGGTAGGACGTTGCCGACGGATGGTCGATGAAGTTGCGGTACGCTGACCGGCAGAGGCTGGGGGTGCTCCAGCCGCCGCCCCGGAACAAGGGGTTCGAGCCTCTCGGCGAATCCACCCAGGCGCTGCCATCCGCCGGAGCGCCGTTGTAGTTGCCGTGCCAGTTGTCCTCGCACCACTCCCAAACATTCCCACTCATGTCGTAAAAGCCCCACGCGTTCGGCAGCTTCTGACCTACCACATGGGCGTACGTGCCTTCCCTGTTGCCCCGGTGCCAGGCATAGTCGTTGAGCTGCGTGTAATCCGGATCATCGCCCCAGTAAAACCGCGTGGTTGTCCCCGCCCGGCACGCATATTCCCACTCGGCCTCCGATGGCAACCGGACATTTCCCACGCCCTGCCCTGTTGTGACAATGTGGGCGTTCAACGCGGCGATGAAATCTTGCGCATCATTCCAACTCACATACACCGCCGGGCTGTCCGGGTCGTCCAGCACCCAAATCTGCCCCGCCCACGGATTCGTGCGCATCACCGCCGTCCACTGCCGTTTCGTCACGGTATACTTGCCCATCCAGAAATCATAACCAATGGTTACCTCATGCCGCGGGTCTTCACTATCCCTACTATCCTGCTCGCCGGGGTAGCGGCCCATCAGGAACGTGCCCACCGGTATCCGCACCATCTCGAGCGGCACGTCGCCAGGAAGCAGGATGGTTTCGGTTTCCTCACCGGTGACTTTGGTGTCAGTTTCCCCGTCGGTGCCTCTTGGTCCACAGCCGACAAAGATGCTGGCGGCAAAAAACACGGTGAAGACGAGGACCCAGTAGCGGTGGCGTGGCGAGAGATTCATGACGGCATTCCCCCAGTGTTGAATGCGTTGGTATGCGCCCATTCCAGACAGGAACTTAGTATGTCTTCATTAACAGCAACAACATACAGCACGTTTCTGAATGTGTCAAC
>SLSB01000140.1 GCA_007130675.1 Candidatus Hydrogenedentota bacterium
CGGACACCACGGAGCCGCCCCTCTATCCCGAGGGTGTAGTGCGCCTCAGCGATGAATGGCGCGAGATGTGGTGGGGCAACCGGTTGCACACGATCGCGCTAACCGACGGCGCCGCGACGCTGGCGTTTGTGTACCGCCTCACCGGCGACGAGAAGTACGGCCGGGCGGCGCGCGATCTGTTGCTGGCATTCGCGGAGTGGGATCCCAAGGGGTCGACCAACTATGACTACAACGACGAGGCCGGCATGCCCGCCTTGTACTACCCCTCGCGAGCCTATACGTGGGTCTATCCACTCTTGTCTGACGAGGACCGCGAAAAGATCACGGGGGTAATGCGAATCCGCGGGCAAGACTGTTTCAACCATCTCAGGCAACGTCAGCATCTCTGGCGTCCCTACGGCAGCCACCGCAACCGCGCGTGGCACTGGTTGGGCGAGCTGGCTATCGCGTTCCACGGCGATTTCGAGGAAACGGCCATGTGGCTCGACTATGTCATGACCATTCTGGGCACGGCGTATCCGGTGTGGAGCGACAGCGACGGCGGGTGGCACGAAGGCACGTCGTATTGGCTTGGTTACTTGCGCTTCTTCACGTATTGGGCCGATGTGGTTGATGCCGCATTTGATTTCGATGTCTACCAGATGCCGTTCTTTCGTAATGTGGGCAATTTTGCCCTGTATCTCATGCCGCCCGGCACACGCCACGGCGGATTCGGTGATCTCGCGCCCATCCGCGATTCCAGCAATGCCGCCGGTCTGATGCGAGTATTTGGCGCTGCCGCGGATAACCCCCATTGGCAATGGTACGCGCAGGAACACGACGCCGGTTTCGGAAGCGGCTATGTCGGCTTTTTGCGCAGCACGAAGGCCGCCGAGGTCACCGCCAAACCGCCGGAAGGCCTGCCCACGTCAATCCACTTTCGCGGGGTGGGCCTGGCCGTGCTGAACACCAATTTGCTTGACGGAAGAGACAACGTCCAGATTCATTTCAAGAGCAGCCGTGAATTCGGACGGCAGAGTCACGGATACAACTCGAACAACGCCTTTCTGCTCGGTATCGACGGACACCCGGTCTTCCTTCGCTCGGGCCGCCGCGACGTGCATGGAGGCCCGCATCACAGGGGTTGGATGTGGCACACCCAATCCGACAACGCCATCCTCGTGAACGGCGAGAGCCAGATCAAGTATTCGCGCGACGCGCGGGGCGAGATCATCGCGTTTCACACCTCCCCCGCCTTCGATGTGGTTGCGGGCGAAGCGGGCGACTCCTACGAGAACCTCGATAGCTGGAAACGGCGTATCGTGTTCTTCAAGCCCGACAAGACCCTGACTCATTTCGTCATCCACGACAGGTTGATTGCCCCCGAACCGAGCAGCTATCAATGGATGCTCCACACGAAGGGCGCCATGACCATTGACGGCAGCCACGTGTCGTGGGAAGGCCACCCCGGCCGGGTCGACGTCGCGTTTCTCTACCCTGACCAACTCAGCATCACACAGACGGATGAGTATGACCCGCCGCCAAGGTGGAACGTGGGCGAGTGGCACTTGACCGCCGAGCCCTCAGAGAAGGCTGCGCAGCAGGAATTCCTGACGCTCGTTACAGTGAACGGCGCGGATGTCGGCGTGGATACCGAGAACTCGAGTTTTCCGCGTGATGTGTCCTTGACTTGGCCTTCGGGAACAGCGAGAGTGCAATTCGAAGACGCGGCATTCACCGTCACCCTGCCGGATGCCGAGCCGCAGACATTCACCGAGACGCGGTAGTCAAGCCTTCCCGGCGGACTACAGTCTTCGGATGAGGATATTGCGGTACCAGACCTCGCCGCCATGATCCTGAAGCATGAGGATGCCTTCACGGGGAAGCTCGGCGTAGGGCGTCTCGAATTTGCCCAGGGGCATGGTCATCTTCGAGAAATCGGTGTGGATCACGCGCCATCCGTTCATGAAGACAACGACCTCGTCTCCCCGGACCGTGATATCAAACGAATTCCACTCGCCCGTCGGGCGCGACATGTTGAACATGGGCGTGACGACGTCGTAAATCGACCCCGACCGTCTCTTGGTCGGCCGCTTGCCGTGATCGTCGAGCACCTGCACCTCGAAACCCCGCGCCAGCGGATCCTCGCCGCTCGAGCGCAAGAAAACACCGCTGTTGGCGCGGCGCGTCACCTTGAACTCGATGTGCAGCTCGAAATCGCCGAACCGCTCGCCGGTATAGCCCACGTACCGCAACGGGTAGATGCTGCGCCCGAAAATGTGCAGCATACCGTCCGCAATCTCGAAGATCTCTCTGTCGTCCGTGACGTTTTCCCAGTAGGCGATACGGTCTTCATCAAGGAGGTTGATCCAGCCCTCGCCCTCTGGCGCTGGTGTCGGAAAACCCTCGGGCACGGGACCCCTGTCCCAGACAAATGCGGCGATGCTGCCCAGCGCCGCCACATGCGCCACCAGAATGGCAAGCCCAATCCATTTCTTCCGTTTCATCTGGATACCCCGCTGCAACGCTGCCGTATACGCCAAAGCACGGCGCCGTGCATTGCATGCCCATCTTGTTTGCTCCGAGATTCGTAGTATAGGGCAAACCGCGCGTGTTCCCACAACCCGGGGCGGGTTATGGCGGCCTATTGGGGGCGCATCAGGTCGTCGGCGATAATCTCCAAGCCGGCCAACACCGCTGGCAAGTCTTCGGCAGCCGTTTTCCACACAACGCCTATGTCGATGTCGTGGTAAGCATGAACAATGCGGTTACGCATCCCGATCATGGCCTTCCATGGGATTTGAGGATTGGATTCACGCAATTCCCTTGAGAGTCTGCTGGATGCTTCTCCGACGATTTCGATACACCGGACCACGGAATGCTGCAGCGGGCGGTTTCTTTCGAATTGCTCCCATTCAGCGTCCTGCACGTATCCTATGGCTTCACGTGCCGCGTCAAGGATGTGCCGCAGGCGGGTCCTGTCGTCGTCAAGCCGCATACTGTACAACCGCCGTATTCATTACTTCATCGCGAAAATAACGGCTCAGATCGTTGGGGGTTCGCATGTCCGCCTTCCGGCCCAGAATCTCGGACAGCTCGTGTTCCATGCCGCACAAACGAATCATCCCCGGGACGTGCGCCGCGTCAAACTCCACCAGCACATCCACATCACTGTTTTCGTCGAAGCGGTCGGTCAGAACCGACCCGAAAAATGCAAGCCTCACAATATGATGCTTCCGGCAGAATTCCGCAATTCGCTCTCGGTCGACTTGGATCGGCAATTCCATGCTCGGCTCTCCTTTGTCATCAGGCCGATTATAGCATGTGACAGCGCGATGAACCGCGATTTCACCGGGAATTTGCCGCGCGCTTGCATGGTTTCCTGGCCACGCCGTCCCCCCTCGGGCGCTGCGGCATGGTTTCCTGACCGCGCCGCACGTACGACTGCAAAGCATCCATATCGCCGCTCTTCCGCCCGGCCATGTGGCATGGTAGACTGGCGCGGCGACGTGTTCTCTGGCCAAGACAACCAGCGAGGATTCCAACCGGTGACTGTTTATTCGCCCATATGCGCGGTATTGGCAACGGGATTCTTATTGATCCTTTCAGGGACGGCGAGTGCGGAGTTGACGGCGGAGGTGAAGGACCACTTGGGCTCTCCGACGCTGTTTGTGAATGGCGAGCCGCGGACGCCGTTGATGTTTTTCGGCTGGGACCGGGGGCCCGGCCCGACCGAGGTTGAACTCGGCACGGAGTGGCGCGAGTATCACGTGACCTTCACCGCGCCCGAGGATACTCGACGCGGGGCCGTGCATCTGCGGTTCGGCAACGCTCCCGGCACCGTATGGATCGACGGCGCGCGGCTCTATGAGGGCGAATACCGTCCCGATGCCGGCGAGAACATGCTGCGGTGCGGGGATTGGGAATGCGGCCGTGCAACGGCGGAAGACGCCTGGCGGCTGTTTGTGAAAACCGAGGCCGGCGCCGAAGCGTCGTGGACATTCGACACCGAGGTCAAACGCAGCGGCGCGCAAAGCTGCCGGTTGACCATCGCCCAACCGGGCACCAGTACCATGCACGTGCATTTCTACCAGACAGGACTCACCTTCGAGCAGGACACGGCCTACACATTCTCGGTGTGGCTCAAGGCCGACCGCGAGCGCATGGGCGACATGATGGCGCTGCATCACGGGCCACCATGGACGATCTACTCGGGCGAGCACGACACGTGGCTGCACAAGCAAGTGCAGATGGCCGCGGCGCAAGGGATTCACATCCACTCGTTCGGCATACCGACGCCGTGGCCGAAGCCAGGCGAGACAGCGGATTTCTCGGAGGTGGACGCCATACTCGGGCGGGTCATCGCGGCGGATCCCGACGCGCTGATGCTGCCCCGCTTCAGCGTGCACCCGCCCCAGTGGTGGTACGACCAACACCCCGGCGAAATGCTTCATTTCGATGACGGCAGCCGGGGGCCGGTCTGCGTGGCGTCCGATCTCTGGCGCGCCGATCTGCTTCCGCACCTGCGGGCACTGGTCGAGCACTGCGAGACGCATTTCGGCGAGCATATGCTCGGCTACCATCCCTGCGCGCAACACACCGCCGAATGGTTCTACCCCAAAACATGGGATGGACGGCATTGCGGGTTCAGTCCGGCCATGCAACGCGGATTCTCGGGGTGGCTGACCGAGAGATACGCGACCGAGCCGGCATTGCGCACGGCCTGGGCTGATTCCGAGGTCACCTTCGACAGCGTAACCGTCCCGACGGTCGAAGAACGCAACACGGCGGCGGCCGGGGTCTTCCGTGACCCGGCACTCGAGCAGAAGACCATTGATTTCCTCGAATACCTTCAGGTGGCGATGGTCGAGCCCATCGAACTCGTTGCCAGCACGATAAAAGAGGCCTGCGACCACAAGAAACTCGTGACCATCTTCTACGGGTACTACTTCGAGATCAGCGGATTGCCGCTCGGCCCGCAGACCAGCGGCCACCTGGCCCTCGGGCGGTTGCTCGAGAGCCCGGACATCGACATTTTGTGTTCGCCCATCTCGTATCTCGACCGCGGCTTGGGCGGCATTGGAGCGTTCATGCTGCCCGTGGACTCGGTGCGCGATCGCGGCATACTCTGGCTCAATGAGGACGATACCCGCACCTTCCTGACGCCTGAAGACGCGGGGTATGGCCGGGTTGGCTCGCTCGAACATACGCGGTGGGTGCATCAGCGCAACTTCGCCCAACTGCTTCCGCGCCGTCTCGCCTCCTGGTACATGGACCTCGGCGGGGCAGGCTGGCTGGCCGATGAGCGCATCTGGCAGAACATCGCCGAACTGCGGGATATTTACGAAGAGTATCTCGATCGGCCCGCCACGTGGTCGCCGGAAGTCGCGGTGATCGCCGATGAACGCAGTCCATTCTATCTGGCCTGCAATCATAAGGTGATGCGGCCGCTCGCCAGCCAGTTCCGTACCGAGCTCTACCGCATGGGCGCGCCGTTTCGGCAGTACTTGCTCAGCGATCTCGAGGCGGGCCGCGTGCCCGAACACAAGGTCTACCTGTTCATCGGCTGTTTTCGTTTGACGGATGTCCAGCGTGAGGCCATCGCACGCGCTACCGCGGGCAAAACCGCCATATGGATGTACGGCAGCGGATTCATCAAAGAGCGGCCCGGCACCGAGCACATGGCCGATCTGCTCGGGATGCCCCTGCGGGAACTCGGGGGCGATGTGTCCGCGCTGGTCACGCCCGAGCCCGAAGCAGCCTTGTCTCGAGGCCTGTCCGAGCAACCGTTCGGCGTCGAGACGGTCCTCGAACCGCTCTGGAGCATCGAGGAAGCCCCTGGTGTCGAGGTGCTCGGCCGTTTTGGCGACGGCAGCCCCGGTGCGGCCGCCATTCGGCACGGCGGGGCGCTTACCGTCTATATCGGCACACTGAATGCCCCCGCGCGACTGCTGCGTAATGTGCTGCGCGAAGCAAACGTGCATGTCTACCTCGATTCCGACGATTTGTTGCTTACGGATGGCGAATTTCTGAGCGTGACGGCTTCTTCGGAGGGCGAAAAGACCATCGTGTTGCCCGAGGCAAGCCGGGTACAACGCATGCTGCCCGACACCGCGCCTCTCGGAAACGTGACCACATTCACCGAGACCTTTGCCGAAGGCGA
>SLSB01000557.1 GCA_007130675.1 Candidatus Hydrogenedentota bacterium
CAAGCTCTGCCGTGAGCCATCGCCCGAAGTGCCATTGGAAAGTCGCCCCATCGACTCCCCTGCGAATGGTGGGTCTTTCGATCCCGTGAGAGTTTGTCTGCATAAAGGCATCGACGCGTCGGGTTGGCACACGGTGGCCTACCTCTCGCCTTGTTGCGGTGACAGCCTCCATCGGGCGTTCTGCAATTCTTTTTCACGGCAAAGCATTTCGCCGAAAAGGGGGCCTTATGCTATCGGATGACTACCCCCATGAGTGAAACCGAGTCTTATTCTGGCGTATGGAGGACTTGGCGGACCTCGAAGAGGCGCAGGTCTCCCGCGGCGAGGATTTGGATGGTGCGTTCGGGGAATGCGGCGAGGCGGGCGGATGCCTCGGGCCAGCGGGAAATGATGAACACCGGGAACGGGGCTTCCGCGAGGTGGTCGAGGGCCTGCTTCACGGCTTCGGGTTCCGCGCCCGAGAGGATGGCGTTGGAATGTGCCCGCCTCGATTGGATTTCGGCCGGTTCGCGGCCGTGAATCTCATCGACCCACTGGGCGGGGGGGTACGTCCACCCGAGCAGACCGTGAACCTGCCTGCCGGGCATCATGATGTAGAGCGCGCGGCGCCCGAAGACGCTTCCGTTGATATTTGCATCAACCAGTACGGCGTTTCGGGGCGTGTTTTCGGCGATCCATGTGTAAATCGCATCTTCGTCGGGATGGGCCGCATGCAGAAACCGGCCTTTTTCGTGCGCCACCTCGTGGACAATGTCGGGGCGCGCGGCTTTCCAGGCAAGATCGCCCATGCCCAGCGAAAAGAACAGCCCCAGTACAGCAACGGCAATTGCCGGTTTCGTTGTCATCAGTTTGTGCACCGCCGGCGCGGCAAAGAGCCCGGCCAGAATCATTGCAAACGCCCGCCATTTCGCCTCGGAGGTGTCCGGTCCGCTGATGAACAAATGCAGCAGAATGAGCGCGATGCATGCGGCCAGCACCATTTGCACACGCAACGGGTTGCCGCGGTACCAGTCGCGCACTGTGCGCGGTTGTGCGAGCAACAGCAGCGCCAACGGACTCAGAATCAGCGCTTCCTGAAGCACTTTGTGCGCAAACGCCTCGATGTCGGTGGTGAGTGCGAAGGACGTGCCGGAGGTGCGGCCCGCCACGTACATGAGAGGCAGGGGCAGCGCGCAGGCGGCCCCGAGGGCGCTCGAGATGCCTGCGGCAGTAACCCGCCGCAACATGGGCGCTGTGCGCGTCGACAGTGCCACGAGTCCCGCGCCCGCCCCGAATGCGGCAAGGGCAACCAGGGCGAATGGATACAGCATGCCGCATAGCAGCACTGTGGCAAACAATGCGGCATGCGTGCGCATGTTTCCCTGTTCCGTCGTCAAAACACGCAGAAGCAGAATCGCGTAGGCGACAAACAGAATTACGCCTACCGGCATGGCGTTCATATTCGAGAACCGGCGGAGAATCGGTATCGTGCCGTGGATGTCCAGCGCAATGCCGTACTCCTGCACATACAGCGTGTAAAGCCTCTCGGGAAGAAGAGTCGCCCCGAATACCGCCATCCCCGTGGCGAGCAGCCGCGGTGAATTGTCTTCGAAGAAATAGGCGGTGAGGCGGTAGCAGAGCGCGAGAGCGATGCTCAGCGCCGCAAGATTAAGCAAAACCATCGCCCACGAGACTGAAAGTCCCGTGCCTGCGACGATCCCGGCAAGTATGACGTGCGGCGCCCAGGGATACGACAGCCACGCCCCTCCCATCAGCGGGTCCTGCGGAGGAAGGGTCCCGTTGAGGATTTGGTACACGATCGATGCGTGGTAGAAACCGTGAAACGATGCAATTCGGTGCGTGGGGTTGAGTGCGTAGACGCACGCCACGCCTGTCAGCGCAAGTGCGAGAAAGACCCATTTACCGGCGCGAATACGCAAGAGTCCGATGAATACCCCGGCGCACGCGAAGCCCAGCAACAGACTTGCGCCGGTATAGACATACGGGTCATCTAGCAAGGCGTTTGGCACGTGCGTTCCTCTCTCCTTCAGCGTCGGCAGCCGTGGTTGTCACGCCCGCCTGTCGCGCCCATAGCATACGCGAGTTGATAGCTGCGTTCACAGGCGCTATGCTGCCGTGCGGGGCGCGCGAGGCCGCGTGCCCATCAGGTCAGAGGGAGGAACGGTGCTTTGAACACGAAACACCCGCGTTTCACTCAGGAGATCACCGGGGTGACACTGGCGGCCGGGAAAGGGTCGCGCATGATGAGCCTGCAGACGATGCTGCCCAAGCCCGTGTTGCCCGTGCTCGATCGGCCGATTGTCTATCATCAGTTGGAGGCCATGGCGCGGCTGGGCATTCGCAAGGCCATTGTGGTGGTCGGGCATCGCGGCTACGAGGTGGTCCGCCAGATCGAGCGCCAGCCGCCGGTCGGCATCGAGATCGATTACGTGCCTCAAGAGAGCACGCTCGGCATTGCCCATTGCGTGGGCTGTCTCGAAAGCGCCATCGAAGGTCCGTTTCTGCTGTTTCTGGGCGACATTTATTTCCATGCGCCCAAGCTCGAGGGGATTGTCACCCTGTTTCGCGAGAGCCAGGCCGATGCGGTGCTGGGCGCAATCGAAGAAGAAGATACCGAGGCCATCTCGCGCAATTACTGCATTGTCACCGACGAGAGCGGCCTGGCCCGGCAGGTCATCGAAAAGCCGCGCTATCCCAAGAGTAACCTCAAGGGGGTGGGTATCTATCTATTTACCCCTGTGGTCTTCGATGCTATTCGGAGGACGTCGCGCACGGCCATGCGCGATGAATACGAAATCACCGACAGCATTCAGATCCTGATTGACCTGGGCTATGGCGTGAGGCCTTGCACCGACATTGTGCACGATCTCAATGTCACCTTCCCTCGCGATCTGCTCGACCTCAACCTCTGGGCGCTGAACCATGAAGGTCTCGACAAATACGTCGCCGAAACCGCTGAAATCGGGTCCGGTGCTGTGATCGAGAAGGCGGTGGTAGGGGCGGGCGCGGTGCTCGGGGCGCGCGCGGTGGTCCGCAACTCCGTGGTGTTTGCCGGGGCGCAGATACCGGACGACTGTGTCCTCGAGAACGTCATCGTCACGGAATCCGACGTGTGCCGGGTGTGAGGAGGACGGGTGGCGGCATCTGAAACCAATTCCACCGCATTGATCACCGGCGGCGCGGGCTTCATCGGTTCGCATCTGGCCGATGCGCTGCTGCGTGAGGGGAGGCGCGTTCGTATTCTCGACGATCTATCGACAGGTTCACTCGAGAATATACCTTCCGGCGCGGAATTCGTCGAGGGTGATGTCCGGTCCCGCGAGACGGCGCGCGACGCCTGCGCGGGCGTCGATTGTGTGTTTCATCTCGCCGCGAAGGTCTCGATAAGGCAATCCATCGAGACTTTCAAGGTTGACGCCGACACCAATCTTATGGGAACCCTTTCCATGCTCGAGGCTGCGGGCGAGGCGGGCGTCCGGCGTTTTGTGCACGCGAGTTCCATGGCGGTGTATGCCGATGCCGCGGACGGCGCTCTGGTCGGCGAAGACCATCCAGTGGAGCCGCTGAGCCCCTACGGCATCAGCAAACACGCGGGCGAGCGGTATGTGCTTATGATGGGCCCGAAGCTGGGTCTCGAACCCGTGGTGTTGCGCCTGTTCAATACCTATGGCACCCGCCAGGGTTACACCCCTTACGTCGGCGTGATTACGATATTCGTGACCAATATGCTCGAGGGGCGGCCCTGCACGGTTTTCGGCGATGGAAACCAGCGGCGCGACTTCGTGCATGTCGCCGACGTAGCCGAGGCGTTCCGGCTGGCCGGAGAGTGTGATGGGGCCGCGGGGCGGGTATTTAACGTGGGCACGGGGCGCGGAACCACGGTCAACGAGCTTGCGGCGCTGATTCAATCCCTCCTGGGCGGAGGAACATTCACGCGCGAACCCGCGTATGCGGTAGAATTGCGCAACTCGGTAGCGGACATCTCGAGGGCCCGGGATACGCTCGGGTACCGGCCGCAGGGAACGCTCGAGGAATGCCTGCCTCGAGTGCTTGACTATCTGAAGTCACGCCGCGCGTAGGAGCAGTGCCTGGCGGCGCGCTACGCTTCGGTCTCTCTGCCGTAAAGCTTGTGCGTGCATTCGGGGCAAAGGCCGTGGCTGAATTCGGCATCCGAGCGCGCTTTGACATATGTCTCGAGCCTGGTCCAGGAACCCGCATCATCGCGAATGCGTTTGCATTCCGCACAAATGGGAATCAGCCCCTGAAGCGTCTTGATCCGGCCGAGGGCATCCTGGAGTTTAGCGATAAGCTGCTCGCGCTCGCTCTCGATGCGTTTGCGGGAAACGAGGTAGCCGAGCACGGTCCCGAACAGGCGCAACAGACTGCATTGGTGGCGGCTCATGCCGATGTCACGCAGTTGATTATCCGCGCTGACATGCCCGATGACTTTCTGGCCGTCCCAGAGGGCGGCGAAAAACTGTGGGGCGGCCGTCTGGAATTCACGGTCGGCTGAAAGCGCCGCGGGCTCAATCAATACGTAGGGTTCCTGGGCCAGAAGAATGCGCCCTTCGGGGCTGCCGGCCTCGATGCGGGTGCGCAAGTGGCGTTCATCGCGCAGCAGTCCGCTGTCGTCAACGCCCCATGACCCACGGATGGTGTCCGGCTGTTCGGTTGTGAACCAGATGCCCAAGCGGTCGAATCCGAGGTGGGCACGTCCCCATTGCACCGCGCGGCAGCAGATTTCCTCTTCGGTTTCGCAGGCTGAGAGTTCGGCCGAAACGGACACGAGAGACGCCAGTTGTTCTGTCATGTGGCGCTCGTTTTCCTCGCGTGCGCGCAGGAGGGACTGCGCTTGCTCGAGTTCGCGCCTCGCGCTCTCGAGCTCACGCACGCGCTGCCGCAGTCTGTCGAGTTCTTGCCTTTCCGCCACTGCAGTATCCGTTTCTTCCATCATCCAACTTGCTCCGGTACATCCCGTGTATCTTTCCGGAAAAATTGTACCACAATACTAGACACAATGGCACAAAATAATAAATAGTTTAATTATGATGAAGATGCCAGCGAGTTCTTTCGTGCTCCATATTTCACCCGGCCATCGGCGTCGACGCGCGGCAGGCCCAGACGAGCGCGCCCGTGTCGAGCATATCTGGTGTTCGACTCTTTTCAGGGTCGTTTGGATGGGGGACACGTATGATCCACGGGCTGTTGCCCGCTGCTACGCACATTGGACCACGTCCCGGGGTCTTGATGACCGGACAGCATGGCGCGTATTCTCGGAGGGGTTAACTGGGGTGATGCTCAGTCGACACACACACGGGAAACGCTTTATGTAAGACGCCTGTCCGCGATCAGGGGAAGGATTTGGTTGCGCTGGTCGAGTTGCGCGTGTTTAGCTTGGCGTGAGGAAGGAGGAGACCGCATTATGACGGGAAACGAATTTCGTGAGAAGCTTCACCGCGGCGAGCGGGTGTACGGCACGTCGATTGTGTCGCCGTCGCCGCACTGGCCCCACGTGGTCAAGCATTCAGGCCTTGATTTTGTGTTTCTCGACACCGAGCACATCGTCCAGGACCGGGTGACCTTGTCGTGGATGTGCCGCACGTACCGCGCGCTGGGCGTTGTGCCTGTCGTGCGGATTCCCGAGGCTGACCCGTTTCTCGCGTGCCAGGTGCTCGATGGCGGCGCCTGCGGCATTGTCGCCGCGTATGTCGAGTCGCCCGACGAGGTGCGCGCGCTTGTCGGGGCAACCAAGTACCGCCCGCTCAAGGGGGCGCGCCTCGAACGCGTGTTGCAGGACCCCGAAACGCTCGCGCCTGACGTGCGCGAGTATGTAGATGACCGGTGCGCGGATAACGTGCTGATTGTGAACATCGAGAGCGTACCCGCCATGGACAACCTCGATGCGATTCTTGCCGTGGCCGGTCTCGATGGCGTGCTGGTCGGTCCACACGACATGACCTCGAACCTCGGCGTGCCCGAGCAGTATCAACATCCCGAGTTCGAGCGAAATGTCGGCGAACTGATCGCGAAAGCCCGCGCCGCGCATGTCGGGGTGGGGGTTCACTTCTTCTGGGACACGATCGGGCAAGAGGTGGCCTGGGCCAAGGCGGGCGCAAACCTGA
>SLSB01000594.1 GCA_007130675.1 Candidatus Hydrogenedentota bacterium
ATGAGCTTCTGGATGGCGTCCTGTATGAGGATCTCGGTTTCGGTGTCGACGCTTGACGTGGCCTCATCGAGCACCAGGATGTCAGGATTATGCGCTAATGTGCGGGCAAACGCCAGAAGCTGACGCTGGCCCGTGGAAAGATTTCCGCCTCGTTCCCCAACATCATAGGCATACTTGCCCGGCATCCGCTCGATGAATCTGGCAGCGTTCACGTGGGCGGCGCATTCACGGATGCGCGGTATGCTCATGGCTTCATTTCCAAGGCGGATGTTATGCTCGATCGAACCCGAGAAGAGGAAGACATCTTGCAATACGGTCCCGATGCGCTGGCGTAACGCGGTTTTGTCGTAGTCGCGCACGTCCACCCCGTCGATACAGATGCTGCCGCGCTGCACGTCGTAGAAACGGCTTAAAAGGTTGACAACCGTGGTCTTACCGGCTCCGGTGTGGCCGACAATTGCGACCCGTTCGCCGGGGGCAATTACCAGATTCACGCCCTTGAGGACCCATTGCTCCTGTTCATAGGCAAACCACACATCCTTGAACTCGACACGGCCCTCGAAGTGGTCCGGCGTGACGGGATCGGGCGGATTCTTGATATCCTCTTCAGTGTCCAAGAGTTCGAAGATACGCTCGGACGAAGCCATGGCCTCGAGGAGCAGGTTGTAACGGTCGGCGATGGTGCGAATGGGCGCGTAGAAGCGTTCTGACCACTGGATATAGGCAAACAGAGTCCCCACGGATGCGCCGACGGTATCGCCAAAGCGCAGGAACCGGTCACCGATATACAACACGATCAGCCCGATGGCGAGCATGCCCAGGAAATCCACAATAGGGAAGTAAATGGCGTAATTGCGCACCTGCCTGAACCACTCGTCGCGGTGTTCGGCATTGCGCCTCCGGTGTTCTTCATAGGTAGATTCTTCTGCTGCAAACATTTGCACGGTTCGCATGCCGGTAAACGTTTCCTGGGCGTAGGCGTTCATGCGCGCGAGTTTCTTGCGAATCTCGATATAGGAATGGCGTGCATATTTGCGGAAAACGAGCCCAGTGACAAATACGAAGGGTACGGTGGTCATAATAATCAGAGCGAGCTGCCAGTTTACCCAAAACATAAACCCGAGGATGACAAATACCGTAAGCAGGTCGCTGGCTACCTGCACCATTCCACCGACGATGGTCTGCTGAATCTTCTCGACATCATTCGTCACGCGGGTCATCAGCCGACCTATAGGATTGCGGTCCAGGAACTTAAGCGACATGCGCTGCAGGTGCTCGAATATGCCGAGACGCATGTTGAGCATGGTCTTCTGGCCCACATAGGCCACAATGACATTCTGCAAATAGCGCGCGAGGGTTTCCCCCAGCATAAGGCACGCAATGATAAAGACCATCCGCCCGAGACCCTGGCGATCATGTGCCACCTTCTCCTCGAGCCTGGCCGTGGCTTCGCCCTCGGCAATCTGGCGCTCGAGCTCGATGCGCTCCGGATTGCCAATGTAGCTGTCGATGGTCACTTTGTTGAGATAGGGCACGAAGTTAGCCAACACGGAAGCGCACAGCAGCAGGATGACGGCGGTAATCATGAGCAGCCGGTACTCGCGGACGTAGCCCACCAGGCGCCGCATCAGGTGGCGGTCGTATGCCCGTTGCTGGGCTTCGTCTTCTGTGTGGTAGCCTTCGCTCATGCTTCCTCGAGCTCTTGTTCAAGCAGTTGCCTCCGGTACATCTCGGCGTAGAGGCCGCCGCGGGCGACTAGATCTTCGTGGGTGCCCTCTTCGGTAATGCGGCCTTCGTCAATCACGAGAATCCGGTCTGCGTGGCTGACCGTCGAGATGCGATGTGACACGATGATGCTCGTGCGTTCGCGCATCACGTTCTTCAACCGGCGCAGTATCTCCTCTTCGGTATGCGTGTCTACGCTGGACAGGGCATCGTCGAGAATGAGAATGCGGGGGTTGCAAACCAGGGCGCGCGCAATGGTCAGGCGCTGCTTCTGCCCCCCCGAAAGATTGATGCCGCGCTCTCCGAGCAGGGTATCGTAGCCGTCGGGCATTTCGGCGAGCGCTTCGGAAAACTGGGCCGTCTCACAGGCCCAATCCATGTCTTCGCGGGATGCTCCAGGACGTCCCAGGGCCAAGTTCGCCGCTACAGACTCCGAGAACAGGAATGTATCTTGCGGCACACAGCCGATATTGCCGCGCAACACGTGCAGGGGAAACTCTCGGATGTCACGCCCGTCGACCAGAACCACCCCTGATTGGGGGTCGTATTCGCGCGCGATCAGGCTCAAGATGGTGGATTTGCCCGAGCCCGTTGGACCGACAATGGCGGTGGTCTGCCCCGCGGGGATATCAAGCGAGATGTTATCCAGGACCTTTTGGCCGTTGTAGGCAAAGGAGACATCGCGGAAAGAGACGGCGCCTTTGAGGGCAGTAATGCGGTAATCGGTAGTGTCGCTCTCACGTACCGAGGGCTCGCGCGCGAGTATCTCGAGAATGCGGGTCATGCTGACCGCCCCGCGCTGGTAGAGGGTCAACACCCACCCGAATTCGGCCAAAGGCCACGTAAGCATCACCAAATAGACAATAAATGCGGAAAGTTCGGCCAAGGTGAGGGCCCGGGCGATGACCATGTTGCCGCCGACCCATAAGACGATGAGGGCAGCGATGCCCACGGTCGCGCCAATCAGGGGCCAGGCCAAAGCCATGACGAGGGTCAGTTTAAGGCTTTCGCGCATATATTTATCGGACTCGCTGGTGAAATCGCGTATTTCGCGGTCCGCAATCCCGTAGGCTTTCACCACTCGGGCGCCGGCGAGGTTTTCCTGGGCACGGGCGGTAACCACCGAGAACTGCTCCTGCACCCGTCGGGACTGTCGGTGCATGTACATTACGAAGAAGTACACCAAGAGTGAGATGAACGGCAGAGGTATCATGGCGATGCCAGTCAGCTTGAAACTCAGGTAGGCCATAGCCGCGAGTGTGAAAGGAAGCCGGATCATGTTTACGGTGTTCATGATGCCGGGCCCGACAAACGCGCGAACGTAGTTCAGGTCGTTGGTGGCGCGCGCCATAATGTCGCCTGTTCGGGTACTGTGAAAGAAGTCTTGCGAGAGGTGCTGCACTTTGCGGTAGTAGGCATTGCGCAAGTCGTACTCGAACTCGCGCGACGCCTTGATGATCAGTATGCGCTGCACGAAACGCGCGAGCCCCGAGAGCACGGGAATGATGAGAAGCAGCGCGAAGCAGACGAGTAGGGACGTGTAGGTAATGGTCTGGGTTTCGAATCGGTGTACAACCGCCCGCACCACCAGGGGCATGCACAGGTCGATAGAAATGAAGAAAAGCCCGGCCGCCGCACCGAGCATGTATTCACGTGCGTACGGTCGGTTGAAATGCAGTAATGCGCGAAACGGGCGGCTGGGCGTCAGCGCCTCCCCCCGGAAGGATGGTTCCACGGCCTAAACCCTTCTTGCAGTATGCGGCCGCCTCAACAGTCCGGATACGATTTCCACAATGTCTTCCGCCCGGAAGGGCTTCTGAATAAACCCATCGCACATGGAAGACTTGACAAGCGGATTCTTGCCGTCGATCGGTTTCGCGGTGACCATAAACACTTTGATCCCCGCAAGCGACTGGTCCGACTTTATGCGGCGGCAGGTCTCCCACCCGTCCATGCCGGGCATGGCAATGTCGAGAAGCACCAGCGCATATTCCCGCGATGCAAGGCGCTCAAGGGCTTCTTCGCCGGACTCGCAGTCATCGATCTCATAGCCCTCCGATTCAAGACAGCGGCGAACGAAGATCAAGATATCGGGGTCGTCATCCACGCAGAGGATCTTGCCGCCCAAGTGGGGTTCAGGGACCGGGGTTTGATTCACGGCATTGTGGATGCTGCTCAGCAGGGTGCTTTTTCGAAATCCTCGCTTGAGTCGGGCTGCGACGAGCGGCCGGTATTTCTCGAACAAGTCCGTATCATTGGTCACCATGACTATCGGTAGAGCACCCACGGTGGCATCGGCGAAAAGCGCGTCGAGAGTGCGTCCATTGCCGTCTGATGAATTCACGTCGACAAGCACGCAATCGGGGCTGTGCCGATGAGCAAGCGAGATGGCCTGGGCCGGACCGTTCGCCTGGATGATATTGATGCCTTCCGTCATAAGCAGTGTACGCACCTGATTGCTGAGGTTTGTGTCCGTGGTAACCAGTTCAACGAGGATTTCAGTTCCCGTGGGCGTCATGACTTCCTCGGAGGCTTCCGTGACCGCCAATTTCTGTTTCTCGGATTCTTTCATTGGCAATGAGAACCGAAATGTCGTGCCTTTTCCCACTTCGCTGATGACGTCAATCCGACTGCCGTGAAGACGTGCGATGTCCTGGGCAATGGACAACCCAATTCCTGTACCGCCATATTTTCTTGTCGAGGAGCTGTCGTATTGGTAAAAGCGCGTGAAGACTTTGTCAACTGCGTCAGGGGGAATACCAATTCCCGTATCGCTGACGGTCACCTCGACCTCTTCGGTGCCGGGACGGAGGGTGACAATGACGTTGCCGCCCTTGCGATTGAACTTGACGCCGTTTGAAAGGAGGTTGTTGAAGACTTGCCCGATCTTGCCTTTATCGCCTTCCACGAGCAAAGGTTCATCAGGGGCATTCAGGCGCAGTTCGACGGCGCGGGAATCGGCCACGGGTTTCATTGTCTGGATACTTGCTTTTACGCATTCCACCAAATCGAAAGCCTCGAATACAATCGTCTCTGCTCCCCGGTGAATGCGTGAGAAATCGAGCAGATTCTCGATGAGCGTTACCAGTTTTTCGATGTTACGCAGGCTGATGGCGAGATACTCCTTCTGCGTATCGCTGATCGAGCCCGCTTTTTCGTTATAGATCATATCGGTGTAGCCCATGACGGCAACCAGGGGCGTGCGCAATTCGTGAGAGACGTTCGACAGAAGATTGGTTTTCATCTCATCCAGCGACTTGAGCTCTTCATTGGCTGAGTGAAGCTTCTCGCGAGCAAGCGTGACGTCCTCGAGGGAGGCCTGCAGATTCTCAAGCAGATTCGCGTTTCGAATGGCAACGGCTACGTGGGGCGCTACCTGTTCAAGAACGGCCGCGTCGTGTCTGCGGAAAGCTTCCGGGCGTTCGGCGCCCAGGTTCAACGTGCCGATGATGCGGCCGGTGGCGTAGAGCGGCACGCACAGACAGCTCCGGGTCTCGAGCGAAAACTCATCTCTGTTGAACCGGACATCCTTTCGCTCGAAATCAGCCACCATCAAACGCTGCCGCTCGCGCGCGACCCACGCCGCGCACGAGGCCGTGTCGTCGAGATGCCCGGTTTCTTTTCCGATCGCCTTGCTCTCGGGCCAAAGCTGGCGAATCTCGAAGGTGTCGCCTTGTTCATCGAGCAATGCGAGACTTGCAAAATCGAAATCAATCAACCGTTTAATCTCGACAACCAGACTTTCGTAGAGACGGCCCGCCTCGAGGCTCGAGTTGATGACGTTGGCAATCTGACTGATGGCGCTGAGGCGTTCGGCGCGGTCGCGCGCTTCGCGTTCAAGACGGACACTCTTGGACAAGTCACGGAAGATGCCCTCGTATCCGATGATGGTGTTGTCGTCTCCGTAAACGGTATTTGCGGAAAGCTCGACGATGATGGCGCGGTCATCGCGGCGTTTCATCCACACGCGGCGCCTTTCGATGAATCCTTTCTGCTGCAATTCACTGACAAACTGCGTGAAATCATCGGGATTATAGAACATCGTACTAACACTTGTTCCGACGATCTCGTCGAGATTCTGATACCGGAAGATCTCGACACCAGCAGGATTCACGAAGCCCAGGATCCATTCCGGGTCGGTCTGAAAAATGCCATCGCGCATCCAGGTGACAAGTCCACGGTACTTTTCTTCAGAATCCTCCAACTGCTGGATATTGCGTTTCAGGGCGAGGGCCATCTTATTGAAGGATTGGGCCAGCTCCTCGATCTCGTCGCCCGTGCCGATCTTGAGTTTGAGGTCAAGATCACCCTGGCCGATGATTTGTGCTCCCTCGTTGAGCAGCGACAAGGGACGCACAATATTGTTGTGGATGTTGAGGTAGGCGTTTAGGCACAGGATGCCAATCACCCCGACGCAGAATACAATGGCGAGCGAGCCGCCGAGGTGAATATTGCGAAGGGCCTTTGCCGCCGAGCGGTGGACCACCACGTACAGATCCGTGTTTTCAAAAAGCTGGGAATAGGCGAGAAAAACGTCTTGGGTCTTGCTGTCGGCGGTCATGTAGTTGGCCACTCGCAAGGTTCCGTATGCCGGCACATCCTCTGCCCGCAAGACACGTGAAAGCGTGGTATCCGTGGGATAGGTATTGAGGTTCGGCAAGGCGAGTTGGGTGCGTTCGGAGACATAGGCGGTCTTGTGGTAACCTTCACTGACATACACGACCTGATACACATCGCCACCGTCGTTGTTGCCGGCAAGATCGGGTCCGAGGCCCATGACGAACATGAGCATTGGGGAAACATCGAGGATTTTGGAAACGAACCCCAAAAGCTCTTCTTTGTTCTCAGGATCACGATAGACGGGGGCTGCCCCTTCCGCGGCATAGGAGTCTTGCTCGGTGCCGACATCGAGAAAGAGCGGACGCGTTACGATTCTCTCCCAAACGGCGGGTCCACTGTGCTCGGAGGCGATGGTATGGAGTTCATCGTGTGTACTGACTACAAGCCGGCCCTCTTTGTCGAACACCGAGAGGATGGAGGGTGCCCCCGAGCCCGGGGCAACTGTGGTGATCTGGTTGGTAAGATAGGCGCGCAGCTCGTTGGTTTGTTCGAAATCCGATAGGGCGCGCGCTTTCCCGTCTGGCCCAGGTTCTAATGCAGCGATCACTTTGGATTGGTTGGCGAGGCCTTCCAACTTACGCATGTGCGGCACGGCAGCAATGCGCAATCCGTCGCTGGTCTTCCGGGCGGCGACAAGGAGAGCGCGTTCGACCGCGTTGCTCTGGCCCTCGCGTGCGGTAATATATCCCACGATCACCGCAACGACGAGGGGCAGGATCGCCACTTGGAGGATCGTATTTAGAATCTTGCGTTCGATTCCGCGCCGTGGGCCAGAAGCGCTCATGGTCTCTCCAAGCCGCGGGAGGTTACTCGACAATACGACCGCGGCCTATTAGCTCGCGAACCTTCTCCAGAAGCTGGTCGACCTTAAAAGGCTTGGCGAGGTATTCATCCGCGCCACACTCGAAGATCCGCTCGATTTCCTGTTCTTTCGTTAAACACGTCACCGCCATAATGGGGATGTTGCGCGTCAGTTCATTATTGCGTAAGGCTTTCGAGACCTCAAATCCGTTGATCTCGGGCATGAGGTAGTCGAGCAGAATAATGTCCGGCGAGAGCTGGGCGGCGCGCAGCCCGACCTCAGTCGCATTGCTGACTTTGATCAGCTCGAATCCTTCGTCGGTCAGAATGCTCTCCATCAGTGCCAGGGCATCCGGGTCGTCATCGACGATCATGACACGGCGCTTGACCGGCCCCTTGTCGCGAGGAAACATGTCGTATTTCTCGCGAAAACTGTCGAGATCCTGTTCGAGGATGCGGTAATGGCCGCCCGGCGTTCGTGATGCCTTAATCAACCCCTGTTTAATCCAATTCTTGATACTGTGATGGGTTACGTGGCAAATCTTGGCGGCTTCAAATGTGGTAAAGGCTTTTTGTTCGCGGTCGCTCACGAGATTGTATCCTCCACGCCTGACGCGAGTTTTACCAGGCACTGGGCCTGCGGGTGTACGGAATTCGCAGAATGCTCAGTATGTGCGAAGTATAGCCGCCACAGCGCTGTTTGTCAAACTCTTTTGTGTCCGAAATAGCTGAATGCCTCATTTTCCCATTTTCCGTCACAAGAATCCATTGGTTGCGGCTGCCGTCAATGCAACAGTGCAAGGGCATGCCGAACGGCCTGAACCTCTTGGGCTCCCATGCCTGTGGCGAGAAGCTCGATCTGCCAGGGATAGAGACTGATTGCCATCCTGTATAACACTGCCCAAATCGATAGAGTGCACAGGAACAGGCCGAGGGTGACGCCGAAAAAGCGGCGGACCATCAGTACATACGCCCCGCGCCACTGTGAGGCTGCGCCATATTCGAGGCTGCCTTCCTGGTTTGCTTCGCTGGTTTTGGCAATCTTGAAAGGACTCTCGAGAATGAGCAAAGGATAGGTCAATCCTACAAGTGCGATGCAGGCCAACATGGACACCCAGACCGTGCGCACGATGGGCACGACGTCGGCCTCGGTGGCATTTTGGAGCCAGGGCATGGCCGAAATAAAGCCCGTGAGCACCGCCGCACATCCCGCCATGATAGCGCCTCCAACCCGGCCGTGAGCGATGGTCCACGCATGTTCGTCTACTTTCATGATGCGGGTGAGTAGGGCAGCGGCCAGCGAGAAGGCGCTTAACGAGAGAATCGCGAAGAAGGGCGCTGTCAAACAAGCGAATTCGCGGGCATTGGTATCACGTTCGATGGCGGGCTGTCGCGCATTTTCGAAATCACGCAATGAGCCCAGAGCCCGTTGGAGCTCTTCCGTGCGGCGCACGAGGTCTTCATTGGGGACGCCACGCTCCCGCGTATGGATTTCCTGGCGCAAGCGCACGGCCTGCAATTGCATATCGAGGCCGACCAATGCCTGAGAGAGACTGCCCGCTCCGGCGTCGCCCTCGGGCCCTGAGATCAGAGCGCTGCGGGCAAGCTTATCGCCAGCCCGCTCGAGAGTCTGGAGCCAAGAGTCCCAATACATGGTGTGGCCCTCTTCTATCTGGCGCCTGGCTGTCTGGGTGATGTACTCTCTGTAACGGGAAATCGGGACGAGGCACTTTTCGATCGCCTCGCGGCGCAGCATGGCATACTGCTTGCCGCGCTGGGGCAGTTTTGGATGCCAGAGGGGCCGCGGAAAAACGATTTGCTTGCCGCTGCTGTTGGCTTGTGCCAGAAGTTGGAGCGATTCGCGCAAAATGTTGGCTTCTTCCTGCAACACCCAGGGAATCGTGGCGGCCTTGAGGTATTGTGGCAGTGCATTGTCCGGGGCGATCTGTGCGGCATCGCGGAAACGTTGCCTGGCGGCCTCGAGGTCTCCATCCATGAACAATCGGCAGCCATAGCGCAACACAAGCGAGGCATTGCCGGGGTCCAATTCAAAAGCCTGCCGGTAGGTAGGCAGCACCTCATCTTCGAGTTCGCGTTCGGCCAAAGCCTGCACATAACGGGGATTGGGGGATTCGCTCGTTTCTCTGTCGCGTATGACCGCCTGGCGGAGTAATGGACGGGCAGATTCCTTGTGCTTTGTCAGTGCGCTCAAATAAAGGCTCTCCGCGCGGTCAAAGCCGATGAAATACTCGGAAATCCATAAGACGGCCACGAATGTAAGGCAGGCAGCAACGCAAAATCGAAACGCCCAGCGGTCTCTGCGAGCGCCGATAGTGTCGCCGTAGCCGCCGTATGCGGGAAACTGCGGCGGAGTGGTGCTCACCCTTCTGCTCCCATGAGTTTCCGGGCGATTCTCTTGCCTTCTTCCACGCCGGGTTGGTCGAATGCATTCACGTTGAACAGACGGCCGGCCATAGCGGTCTCGACCTCGAGCATATAGAGCACTTGGGCGACGGTGTGTGCATTGACGCGCGGCAAAATGATGCGCGCGACGGGCCGCTGGCTGAGTTTGAGGGCGTCGATCGTGCCTTGGAGTTCAGCAGCCATGAGTCGATTCATGGTTGCTCCGCGCAGATAACTCAATTTGTCAATGGATGCAAGGACATTGGGAATCGGGACCGTCTTTGCAAACTTCTTCACCTCGAGGGTGTTAATCAGCTTATCGTTCGGTCCTTCGCGGTAGAGTTGAATCTGTGAATGCTGGTCGGTGGCACCAAGGGCCTTGATGGGGGTTTGCCCTGCAAACACCTCTTCGCCATCAAGACTGTAGCGTTTTCCAAGACTTTCCGCCCACAATTGCCGGTACCAGTCGGCAACACTGTACAGTCCGTTCGCATAGGTCAGCATCACCGACATAACCTTGCCCTTATTCGTCGCGGCCAAGTACTGGAAGGCCGCACGCAGATAGGCGGGATTCTCCTTGAGGTCTGCGCTCGAGCAGCGTTGATCCATAGCCGCGCAGCCTTCCATCATCGCGTGGATGTCCATGCCCAGCATGGCCGCGGGAAACATACCGACCGGGGAAAACACCGAGAAACGCCCACCGACGTTGAGGGGCACGGCAAACTCGGTGAGGCCGTATTCGTCGGCTACCGGGTGCAGTAGACTTGCGGGCGCCTCGGGGCTGCGGGGATTGGTCGTCACCACGACATGGTCTTTCATCGCGCCGGGCCCCAGTTTCTTTTCGATTTCGCCCGTGATGATCATAAGCTGGCTCATGGTCTCGGCGGTGCCGCCCGATTTCGAGATGACGTTGTACAGCGTTTTCTTCGGCGGACAAATGCGCATCATCTCGCGAAATACGACCGGGTCGATATTGTCCATCACAAACAGCCGCGGCAGGCTTTTTCGCCCTCGTTTCGTAAGGAGGTTATGGAAAGGTGAGAGCAGTGCGGTCCCGAGAGCAATGATTCCCAGCGAAGAGCCGCCAATCCCCAGCACGACGAGATTCTCGTAGCCTTTTTCCGAGAAACGTGAGGCGGCGGCATTGACCTGTTCTATGACGTCGGCCTGTTTGTAGAGGTCCCAGAATCCGTATTCTCCTTCGGCGCGCTGGCGCTGAAGAATGGCGTGCGCTTCGTCTACTCGCGGTTGGAGGTCTCGCAATTCCCCGGGGGTGATGCCGTGCTCGGACCCAACGGCTGAAGATTTTGCGCGTGAGACGTCAATGCGGATGTCGAGCTTCATGGTCCTGCCCTGCCTTCCTCAAAAAAGCTCCCAAGTGAAAGCAACAATGCTTCTCGCGGCCCTTTCACCTGCCGGAGTTCTGGCAGCGACCGCAGGAAGACTTTTCCATAATGCTTGGTTAGAATGCGGCGGTCAAGAATAACCACGGCGCCCCGGTCCGTCTTGCGGCGAATCAGGCGGCCAAAGCCTTGGCGGAACTTCACGACGGCCTGCGGCACGGTATACTGCATAAACGAGCTTCCACCCGCCGCTTCGATCGCCTCGGCACGCGCCTCGAGTACCGGCTCAGTGGGCACGCGAAACGGCAATTTCGGGAGTATAACACACTGCAACGCGTCACCGGCAACGTCCACGCCCTCCCAGAAACTGTCGGTGCCGAAGAGCACGCTCGAGGTATCGCTGCGAAACCGTTCGATGAGATGGGTGCGTGCGGCGCTGCCTTGTTTCAACGGGGTGATTCCGCGCGCTTGCAGGGTGTCCTTGAGCTTTCTGAATACGAAATCGAGCGCGTAGAATGACGTAAAGAGCACAAACGCGTGCCCGCGGGTGATCTCGAGAATGGCCTGCACGTAATCGGCTACCTCGTGCAGGAATTGTTTGGAGTCGGGCGTCGCGATGTCCGTCGGGATTGCCAACATAGCTTGCGAAGCGTAGTCGAATGGCGAGTCCAGCGCCTCGGCAACGATGCGTTTGGGCGGAACCTTGTCCAGACCTATCCGACTGAACAGATAATCGAACGTGTGGTCCACCGTCAGGGTAGCCGAGGTCATCACAACGCTTCTGAGATTGCCGTATACCCATTCGGACAGGTCTGTTCCGACGTGCAGGGGACAGCGCGCGACTCGCACGATCCGGTCGTTTCGGGCGTCGATTTCGAGCCAGCGGACCGTGTTCGGAAGCAGTTCACGGCTTGTACCTTCGGCCATGACGTTGGAAAGACGAACAAGGCGCTCACGATACCCCGCCAGTTGCTGGATTTCCGCGGCAATAGGCGATTCGCCATCTTTGTTTTGCAAGTCGAGATCCAATAACTCTTTATGAAGCTGTGCGCAGTGCTTGGCACAGGCGCACAGCTCTTCGGTGGCGGGCATTACATACGTTGTATGTAGTTCCAGGACCTTCGGATCGGATAGAACCGTTTCGGTCAACCGCCATTTAATGTCCCGGCCAATCTGCCCACAGGATTCCGCGGCGAGTTCTCGCAGGGCGTCAAAAGCCACACTCACGGCCTCGCGCGCCGCGGCAAGGCAGGGCAGCAGACCGTCGTCCATGATCTCAAAAATTCTGTCCAGGCGCGTTTTTGCGGTGGTAGGCGTGTGTTTTATCAGGCTCATTTTGAGAAACGGCAGAAGTCCGCGCTCGCGGCCTCGTTCGGTGCGAATGAAGCGTCCGAGCAAGCGCAACGCACCGAGGCGGGTGGCCTCTGCGCCGAAATACTCGGTTGCCGAGTCTTCGATGTTGTGTGCCTCGTCGAAAATGACACGGCGGTAGGCGGGCAAGACCGCAAGGGACGAGAAATTGCCGACCTCCTTCTTGATGGCGAGGTCAGCGAAGAGCATGTGATGATTCACAACGACCAGATCGGCTTTGGCGATTTCGCGCCGCGCCTTGCCAATGAAGCAACGCTTTTGCTCGGAGCACGTGGTGAACTGGCAGCTATCCGCCTCCGAGCATACCTGCTCCCAGAGGTCGTACCGGGGCACGAATGGCAGGTCGGACAAGGTACCGTCGCTGGTTTTGCGCGCCCACTCGGAAATGGCTTTGAGCTGCTCTTGGTCTTCTTCGTCATCGAACAGCGTTGCTTCCGCGAGGGCGCGGTCCAGTCGCCTCGGGCACAGATAATTGCTGCGGCCTTTGACGAGCACGGCCTTGACCGGTTTATCCAGGCATGCGGCAAGGTCCGGGATGTCCTTTTGCATGATCTGTTCCTGGAGGTTGATGGTGCGTGTGGAGATGACAATGCGCTCCTTGTTGCGCAGTGCCCACAGGGCTGCGGGCAGAAGATACGCGATGGTCTTCCCCACTCCGGTGGGCGCCTCGATAACGCCAACGCCTTGTTCGTTCAAGGCCTGGGCCGTCAGCGCCATCAACCGCTTTTGCTGCGGGCGCACCTCGTATTGGGGAAGCGTGCGCCCGAGCTTGCTGGCGGGAGAAAGCACGCGCTCGAGTTCGGCGGTGTCCAAGGGTTCGACACCGCTCTCGCGCATCGGTTCGACCATGACATACGTGCGGGACACTGCGTTATCGACGATGTAAACGCCCAAGCCATGAAAACCGAAGAGCGAGGACAACTCGAGGTCCGCTTCGGATGGTGTAATGTCGCCCGATGGATGATTGTGGAGCACCACGTCGGCCTTGCCGGCCATCTCGACGTAGGCGGGCACCGCCCCGCCATGTCCCCGTGCGCATATGCGGACCTCACGAACAAGCCCGGCCTCGTTGAGGCGGCCGGCAAAGAACACTTCGCGGCCTCCGACCTCTTCAATGGCTTCGCGCATGGACTTCGCCGCGTGCCCTGTAATGCGGGCGGCTGCATCCTGACCGACATTTCGCAAATCATGACTCCGGAGAAGAACGTCCCGCGACACGCACGGTATAACGTTGTTTGCGGTGAGCCGGCATATGCCGGCATAGATTCGGGCGCTTATTTAGCCATATTCGCTCGTAAAAGTCGAATAGCGGCCCGCGGAAGGCCGCGGACTGCCCCCAAAGCACACGGCTAGGCCCCACGGCATGCTCCACTGCAATGGCGCGAGGCATGGAACTATTCGAAGTTTTGGGTGGACAATGCAGATCCCGTGGACCATCTGGTCGGGAGGCGTTTGTCACAGCCTACCCATGGAACTGACCACGCTTGAATCATGCCCGTATTATGGACTAGATGCCGCTGCCGTCAATGTGTATGCCGCACTCCTTCTTGTGGTCGTCCTCGTATTGGTTGAACCATCGCCAGCGGCCGGCGCGCTTGTCTTCGCCGGGTTTGATGGGGGTGGTGCAGATCATGCAGCCGATGCTTGTGTAACCTTGGTCATATAAGGGGCTGATAGGCACATCATGGGCTGCGATATAGGCGCTGACCTGTTCTTCTGTCCAGTCGGCGAGCGGCGCAAGCTTCAGCAGGGGGCGGTTTTCACGCTGGACCAAGGCGGCTTTCGAGGCCGCTATGCGGTGAGGAGACTGGTCCCGCCTGAGTCCGGTAATCCAAAGGTCGAGGGTTTGTAATGCGCGGTTGTTGGGTTCGACTTTGCGAATCCAGCAGCAGTGCTCCTGCTTTGGCCTGCTGTCGAAGAAGAGAAACTCGCCGTGCTGCGCAAGCATCTGCCGGAGCCGCTCTGGGTCGGGGGTGAATCGCTCGATGGAGATGCCGTAACGTTGCTCGATGCGGTCCATGAGTTCGTAGGTTTCGCGGTGCAGGCGGAGCGTGTCCACCGTCACAATGCGCAGGGTAAGCCCGGCACGGTGGGCCATGTCGATCATGATGCAGCCGGATTTCTGGAAACTGGTGACGATGGCAGCCCGTTTGCCGTATTGATGTGCCCATTCGAGCAACGCCTCGGGCGCGGCGCTGTTCAATGCATCCAAATCTGCCGAGGCCAGCAGGTCCGGCTTCTCCGCAATTTCAGTGCTGTGTTCTTCCATCTTGGGTCCTCTCCCCCATGTTTTCAATGCCGGGGGCCGTCAACTGGGCGCGGCCGGCTGCACCATCTGTTTCAGTTGTGTGATGCCCACGCGAGCCGACCAGTCGCCGAAACGCTCATCCTGGTCCCGGTGTCGTTTCCACGCCGTGAGCAGTTTCGAAAGGAGCGCGGCCAGGTCTGCGGCGGGCACTTTTTCGAAAAGCAGGTCGCATAGCCGGTCACCGTTGTAGCCGCCGCCCGTGTAGACATGATAGATTCCCGAGCCGCAGCCGATGACGCCCAACTCCGCGCTGCGCGGTCTCGAGCAGTTGTTCGGGCACCCGCTCATGCGCAGGACGATGTCGGCATCGCCATGGCCGTCTTCTTCAAGGTTCTTGACCACCTCGGGCAGGAAGCGTTCGGCTTCGGACAACGCGAGCCCGCATGTGGGCAAGGCCGGGCAGGCCATCTCCATGCGGCGCAACATCGAGATGCCCTTGTCTGTCGGGATGAGGTAATGTTCGAGCATTTCCTGGACGGCTCTGACGTCTTCATCGCGTATATTGGCCAGGATGACGTTGTGATGCGGCGTAAGGCGCAGGTGCGGCTCGAAACGTTCGACAATGGCGCGCAGGCCGGACTTGAACTGGAAACTTCCCGGAAAATCACGAATGCGTCCGTTCTCGACCCACAGGCCGACATAGTTTAATCCGGGTTGGCGCTGTTGGGTCCAACCGAGATAGCTCGGCTGTGCCGTTGGCGCGACATTCTTGGGCTGTCGAAACTCGCGGCCTGCGTACTCGAATACTTTCGCGCGAAACGCCTCGACCCCCATGTCGTCAACGAGGTATTTCATGCGGGCATGACGGCGGTTTGTCCGGTCGCCGTGGTCACGCTGCACCTTCACGATGGCCTCGACAATATCGAGGACCTCCTCTTGGTCTACCAAGGCGAGCGGGGTCGCAAGGCGCGGGTAGGTGGCCTCTTTGCGGTGCGTGAAACCTAGACCTCCGCCCGCGGCAATCTCGTAGCCGGTCACGTGTCCGTTGTCGGTAATGGCGATAATCGCGATATCGTTGGTATACACGTCCACTGAGTTGTCGAAATCAGGTGCAATGGCGATCTTGAATTTGCGCGGCAGATAGGTGGTGCCGTATATTGGGTCTTCTTCGCCTTCGCGCACGCCTTCCTCCGGGTAAACTACTGTTCCATCATCATTTACGTTGACTTTTTCGTCGTTGATCCAGAGGTCGAAGTAGCCTTTGGTCTTCGGCAGGAAATGGTCGCTGATACGTCGGGCCAACGCCGCAAGAGCGGTTCCGGCCCCGGCAAACCGGGGATCGATGTCGGCCACGGGGCAGGCCATCACGTTGCGGACTACATCGCCGCATGCGCCCAAGCTTGTAATGTGGGCATACTGGTTGAGGTCATGCAGAAGCGGACGGAGGTGCTTCTTCACCACGCCATGAAACTGGAAGCATTGTCGTGAGGTGACGCGGATATCGTTCTGGCCGTACTTGCCGGACATATCATCGCAAAGGAGATACTGTTCCGCGGTGAGATGGCCACCAGGGAACTTTGTGCGCACCATAAGTGAATAGTCTTTGTCCAGGCCCGCCTTTTTGCGTTCCGTGCGGGTGTCGCGGTCATCCTGCTGGTAGGTACCGTGGTGTTTCAGCAACTGGACGGCTTCTTCCGAGAAACATGGCGTGGCCTGCCCAAGTTCTGCTGCAATAGGGCCCCGGAGACCCTTGCTGCGTGTCTTGAACTCTTCTACGGCACTGATTTTCTTGGGTTTACCTGTTGTGTTACTGCTCATGCGTCCATACTCCGCTCTCAGTGGCTGATGCTGGGGGGGCGTCGCATCAAAATGCCTTTAAACCATCTCTAACACCTGAGTTCCGCTCTTTAATCCTTATAATTCTGGTCGTATCTCTAATAATTGCGTGTACGCATTGTTGTTGGTCCGCAACAAGAGCTACTGGGTTCAGGCAGTGGGTTTGGAAATCAGATTCAGGAATTCGGCGCGCGTGGGGGCATCATTGTGGAACGAGCCGAGCACCGAAGACGTAGTCATAATGGAATTCTGCTTCTCGACCCCGCGCATCATCATGCACAGATGTTTGCATTCCATGACCACGCCGACCCCCTCGGCCTTGGTGAGATCCATGACTTTTCTTGCGACTTCGGCCGTGAGACGTTCCTGGATCTGTAGACGCTGCGCGTAGTAATCGACAATACGGGCGAGTTTGCTGAGTCCCAAAACGTGTTTCCTGGCGATATAGCCGATGTGGCACCGTCCGTAAAACGGCAGCATGTGGTGTTCACAGAGGCTGTATACCTCGATATCGCGGCAGATGATCATATTGTTAGACGAGGCTTCAAACAACGCGTCGTTGATGATCACGTCCATATCGGTTCGGTAGCCGGAGGTGAGGAACTCGAAGGCTTTGGCCACTCTCTCCGGGGTCTTGAGGAGGCCCTCGCGGTCCGGGTCCTCTCCAAATTCAATAAGAAGCTGTTTGATCAAGTCAGCTACGCGCTGGGGATCGTATTCTTTGTCCATGTCTTCTTCCATTGCTCCATGAGGGCCACCGTGAAGTCGTCTTCGGCTGCAACCCCCTCGCATTGTAAAGTCTCCACAAGCTCGCGCAGGATGCTGCCAGTACCGGGAATCGTGATACGGTCATCGATATCAAGCAGCGGCAGAAAAAGAAACGGCCTGTGCAGAATATCCGGGTCCGGCACTCTCAGACCGTCTTCCTCGATAATCCTGTCGCCATACACGGCGATATCGAGGTCGATGGTGCGCGCGGCATACGGATCTTCGGTTCTGAGGCGCCCCAAGGCCTGCTCGATTGGCCTAAGTATACTAAATTTCAACTTCTTAGGGGAAGCATCGGTCTCGATAAGGCACGCGCCGTTGAGAAAATCGTCCTGCTCGGGACGGTCAATCGGGCGACTGCGGTAGAAACGTGAGACGCTCTTCACCGCGCAGCATTTCGCCAAGGCCTCGAGCGCAGCGGGGATGTTCTCCTCGGGGGCGATATTCGAGCCTATGGCAATGTAAACCTTTGTCATTTCGGGTTATTCCCGCTGACGCACGATTTCGACGGCAACGCTGCGCGCAAAACGCAGGGCCCCCGGTTTGTCGACTGACACAAGGGCCTTCTGAACGCCCTCGGCAGAGAGGCAGATATCGGCGATGGCCTGTGCGAGTCTTTCGATCAGGCTAAACTGGGATTGCTCGACCATCGCGATAACCTGTTTCTTAATGGCCTTGTAATCCACCGTATCGGCGATATCGTCGCTGACGCAGGCCCTGCGCACGTCCGCCCACAAGGTGACGTTAATGATCACCTCTTGTTTTTCTTCGCGCTCTTCGGGGTAAATTCCCACGATGCAGCGGCACATGAGATCCCGGATATGTATTCGGTCGACTTGAGGCTCAGCCATAGACGTTCCCCCGCATGTGCCTGCCGCCGTCGACATAAAGCACCTGCCCGGTTACAAAGGTGGTGTTGAGAAGATACCGCACCGCTTCGGTGATATCCCCGGCCTTGCCAAAGCGGTTGAGCGGGTTGGTATGGGCAAGTTCCTCGAGATAGCGCAAGTCTTTGCCGGGAGGCGGCAGGATAAGGCCCGGGGCCACCGCATTTACCTGAATAGACGGGGCAAACTCGAGGGCCATCGTGCGGGTGATGGTGTGGAACAGCCGTTTGCTGAGATGATAGGCGTAGTGGGTTCGGTCGTAATCCATCACGCGTGTGTCGAGGAAATTTACAACGTGGCCAGGACGGCCCTGCTCGGCGAAAGCGCGCGCGAGCACAAATGGGGCGAGCGCATTGGTGTTCAGGTTGGCCATGACTTCCTCGATGGTGCACTCGAGCATTGTCGAGTCTTCGAATATCGAGGCGTTGTTGATCAGAATGTCGACGGGTCCAATGGATGCCACCGCATCATCGAACAGCTTGCGCGCACCCTCGGGAGTGCCCAGATCTCCCTGGACGGTTTCGGCCCGCACCCCTGCCGCGCGCACTTCCGCGGCGAGTGTACTTGCTTCGTCTGCCGAAGTATTGTAGTGGATGCACACATGTGCGGCTTCTTCCGCCAGCATTCGCACGCACGCGGCCCCGAGGCGTTTGGCGCCGCCGGTGATCAGTGCCGTTGCACCCTCGAGCATACCTTCACCAGCCATGGTTCCTCCTCCTCTTTCTCAGTAGAGTCTCATGCGATCCAAACATGACACCCGTGCATGCCGCGGTATTCCCCGTGGCTGCAGCAAAACCTGAGAAAACACCATCCGCGTGCCCGTACGAAAACCGATTCAGCTTAACACTCCCCGACGCTGGCGGTCCAATGCGCCGGAAGACGTCCGAGGCGCGGGGTTTTATCGCAGATGGCATTTATGGTTGAATAGCGGCAAAACCGCAAAAGAACAGGGAGAGACATACGATGAGAGCGACGCTTTTGTTGATTGGAATTGCCGCGCTGAGCAGTGTTGCGTTTGCCGCGGCGGACGCCGGCCTTTCCAAACAGTTCATTTTCCCGTTGCAAGAAAAGCACGTTCACGCCAGCAGCGTCGTGGAGTTGCCGAACGGCGATTTGCTCGCCGTGTGGTTTCATGGCTCGGGCGAGCGTACGGCGGATGATGTCCTGTTGCAGGGCGCGCGTCTGCGGCGCGGCGCCACCGAGTGGAGCGATGTGTTTGTCATGGCGGACGTCCCCGACTTCCCGGACTGCAACCCGGTCTTGTGGATAGACGAGGAGGAACGTTTATGGCTGTTCTGGGTCGTGGTCTTGGCCAACCGCTGGGAAAACAGCCTGCTCAAGTACCGGCGCGCCACGGAATACCTCGAGGACGGGCCGCCGCACTGGGATTGGCAGGATGTCATTCATCTGCGCCCGGGCGAGGATTTCCCCGAGCAGTTGGCGGAGGGGTTTCGGGAATTGGCCTACCCCGAGCCTATGTGGGCGGAATACGCGCACCCGTACACGCGGATGCTGATCGAGGCGTCTCGCGACAAGCTCAAGCGGCAGATAGGCTGGATGACGCGCAATCAGCCGCTGCAACTGGACTCGGGGCGTATTCTGCTGCCACTGTATTCAGACGGCTTCAATATTTCGTTGATGGCGTATTCGGATGATGGCGGCGAGCGCTGGCACACCAGTGCGCCCATCGTTGGCCTGGGACCAATACAACCGTCGATAGCGCAACGCACGGACGGCAGTCTCGTGGCCTTCTTCCGCGACAGCGGTCCGCAGCCCAAACGGATCCACCGCGCCGAATCCACGGATGACGGCGAGACATGGACCCTCACGCGAAACACTGACCTGCCCAATCCCAGCGCGAGCGTGGAAGTGAAAACGTTGGCGGACGGGCGCTGGATTCTCATTTACAACGATACGGAAAGCGGCCGGCACAGTCTGGCCGTGGCCTTGTCAGAGGATGAGGGCGATACATGGCCGATTATGCGGCACCTCCATCAAACGCCTGAGGGCGAAGGCCGCTTCTCGTACCCATCCATTATCCAGACGCGCGACGGCACCATCCATGCCACCTATACACATCAAACCGCCCCGGGCAACACGATTGTGCATGCGAGTTTCGCTCCCGGCTGGGTGGCCGGTGAATAGATGCCCGCACAAGGTTCGGCCACCAGACTCGTGAACAGAGGGCCGCGCACACATATGTGGCATGTGATCTAAACATTGGCGGTGCGTTCCGGATAGGCGCAATCTTCTTTTCGGTGTTCGCACTGCTTTTGAAGAAGCGTTGGAGCAATCGTGGGAAAGCTTATGAGCGGGTTTGCACTGGCGTTTTTGGCAGCCGCATTGTCAAGTTGCGGCACCGCCATTGATGTGCCTATTGCCCCTGAAGCGTGGGCGAACCCGAAT
>SLSB01000105.1 GCA_007130675.1 Candidatus Hydrogenedentota bacterium
AATGTTTGGTTACGCGCCCGAGGAAGTCATCGGCAAGACCACCGAGGTGATCTACGCCCGTCACGAGGACTTCCTCGAGCAGGGGCGCGTACGCTTCAACCCCGAGGCGCGCGACGTTTCCGCACCCTACGAAATCGAGTACCGCCGGAAAAACGGCGAGATATTTCCGGTCGAGATGGTGGCCGCCATCATCCGAGACGCCGAAGACCGGGTTGCCGGTCTGCTGGGTCTTGCCCGAGAGATCACCGAGCGCAGGCGCGCCGAGGCAGCAATCCGCGAGAGCGAGCAAAAATTCCGCTCACTGGTCGAGCAGGCCGCCGAAATGCTGTTCCTGCATGATACCCAGGGCCGCATTCTGGACGTAAACAGACAGGCTGAGCTGTCCACGGGCTACACCCGTCAGGAACTGCTTGGTATGACGGT
Source organism: Candidatus Hydrogenedentota bacterium (assembly GCA_007130675.1). Classification (GTDB taxonomy): domain Bacteria; phylum Hydrogenedentota; class Hydrogenedentia; order Hydrogenedentales; family SLHB01; genus UBA2224. The sequence continues at coordinate 424 of SLSB01000105.1, forward strand.
CTTTGATGTGGATCCCCACTCCCATGATCTCGAGGGACTGCAACGCTTCTGGGAGGCGTTGTCCCCAGGGGATCCGCCCGTCACGTTCGAGAGTCGACATCGGCGCAAAGACGGGGCTGTGTATCCCGCGGAGGTTACATTGTCCAAGATTGCGCTTGCGGAGGGGGCGCCCATCCTGGCTTTGGCGCGCGATATCACCGAACGGAAGCAGGCCGAGGATGAATTGCTCCACTCTCGCGATTTGATGCGTTACATCATCGAGCATGTGCATAGCGCGGTTGCAGTACATGACCGCAACCTTCACTACATTTATGTCAGCCAGCGCTATCTTGACCAATACGAGGTCAAGGACCCCAACATCATCGGCAAACATCACTACGCAGTGTTTCCGGATCTTCCACAGAAGTGGCGGGATATCCACCAAAAGGCGCTGGCGGGCGAGGTTTCCCGCGCTGACCGAGATCCCTATTACCGCGAAGACGGGCGCATGGACTGGACGCGCTGGGAATGCCGCCCATGGTACGAAGCCGATGGAGCAATAGGCGGCATCGTTGTCTATACCGAGGTCATCACCGAGCAGTTGCGAGTGGAACAGGCCCTGCGCGAAAACGAGGAGCGGTTCCGCACACTGGTCGAGGGCGCGCCCGACGCGATCTTCGTCCAGACCGAGAAAACGTTTGCCTATCTGAATGCGGCCGCGGTCGAGTTGTTCGGGGCGTCGTCGGCAGAGCAATTGCTGGGACAACCGGTGATGGAGCGTTTCCACCCATCGTTTCGAGAAGCGGTCCGCGCTCGCATTGCCCAGCTTAACCGGCACAAACAGCGGGTTCCACTCCTCGAGGAGATCTACCTGCGGCTGGATGGAACCGAGGTGCCCGTTGAAGTTGCCGCCGTGCCCACGGTATACGACGGCAAAGACGGGGCCATCGTGTTTGTTCGCGACACGACCGAGCGGAAAAACTTGCAGGCGCAACTTGCACAGGCACAAAAAATGGAGTCCGTGGGCCGGCTGGCCGGCGGCGTGGCCCACGATTTCAACAATATGCTCAATGTCATTCTGGGCCATTCCGAGATCCTTCTCGAGCAATTGACTGCGGACAATCCCCTGCGCGCGGATCTCGAGGAAATCCGCAGCGCGGCCCATCGCTCGGCAGACTTGACGCGGCAACTGCTCGCCTTTGCGCGCCGCCAGACCATCGCCCCCAAGGTGCTCGATCTGAATGACACCATCACCTCGATGCTCAAGATGCTGGGCCGCCTCATCGGTGAAGACATTGCGCTGCTGTGGAAGCCCGGCAGCGCCATCGAGCCCGTCCACCTCGATCCCGCGCAAATCGACCAGATGCTGGCAAACCTCGTGGTGAACGCACGCGATGCCATCGGTCCCCGGGTGGGCAAAATCACCATCGAGACGGCGCAGGTCGAGTTCGATGACGAGTACTGCGCCTCGCACGCGGGCTTCCTGCCGGGCCGCTACGCCATGCTCGCGGTAAGCGACGACGGGCACGGTATGGATCAAGAAACGCGCGCCCAGATCTTCGAGCCCTTCTTCACGACCAAGGATCTCGGCGAGGGTACCGGCCTTGGTCTCGCCACCGTCTACGGCATCGTACGGCAGAACCGCGGGTTCATCAACGTCTACAGCGAGCCCGGCGAGGGAACCACATTCCGCATCTATTTGCCCGTATATGTTACGGAGAAGCCTGCCCAGGCCGCCACGAAAGCGCCCACCGCCGCCGCGCGGCAAGGCCGTGAGACGATTCTTCTCGTCGAGGACGAAGCGATGATCCTCACGTTAGGCAAGCGCATACTCGAGCGGCTGGGCTACACCGTGCTCGACGCCAACAGCCCGGGCGAGGCCCTCGAGCTCATCGAGCAGTATACGGGCGAGATTCACCTGCTCGTGACCGACATTGTGATGCCCGGCATGAACGGCCGCGACCTGGCTCATCGCGTGCAGGACATGTACCCCGGCATCAATGTCCTGTTTACCTCGGGATATACCGCAAATGTCATCGCACACCACGGCGTGCTCGATGAAGGTACGCATTTCATCCAAAAACCCTTCAGCATCGCTGAATTGAGCGCGAAGATCCGCGAGGCTCTCGATGCCGGCCCTTCCGGCAATGAAGCAGCGCCCTGATGGCCCAACAGCCCGCGCCCGGCGTCTATGAAGGATCATGATCGATGTGACCTGCGGTGGCTTGCCGGGCAGAGCGAGACAAAAGCGCAGGCAAGCCCGCGCACTCCAAAGAGCTTCACGTATTGAACAAATGCACGGTCGCGGTACAGGCGCGATCACAGCGTGCGTACCCAATGCGCAGATGCTCGGCAATGGGCCGGATGCCACGCGAAATCTATCGCTTTTGCGCGGAAGTGTCACAGTTGTTAGGCTGTATCCTCAGGAATTGCGAGCAAAGCGGAATAGCGGCGGTTCCGCGCACCACGGGCCGGGACCGCCCAGGGATATTTGGCGTGCAATGCAGACGTTCAAAGATTGGATTTCTGGCGGCGTTGCTGTTGGTGATGGCATGCACGGGGTGCATGGTGCTGCGGCAAGTGGATTATGTGCTGCCTGCCCTGCGTGTTGACTGCCCCCCGAATATTCCGCTTCCCGGCGAGGAAGATGAGAAGGTTCAGGACGCCATTGCCACATGGGACGACCTCACTGACGCGGAACGGGACCGGTTCCCGACTGCGTATCATGTGTATACCGATTCGCCGGTTCCGGGCACGTTCGAAGGCGAATTGGCCGTCGGTGTTGCGTTTTCGGGGGGAGGGACGCGGGGCCAAGTGTTCGGGGCCGCGTGTTATCGAGCCCTTGAAAGGCTGTATTTGCGCACTTCAGGCGCGGACGGCGTCCGCGACCTGAGCATTACCGCCGAGACGGACTATATCGCGGGCGTCTCGACGGGTGCCTTCCCGGCAGCCCTTTTGGCGCTCGATTTCGGCGGGCAATGTCCGCCGGATCGCCAAACAACTCAGTGGCCCGAGGCGCTCAATGTAAACCTGCAATGGCGTCTTCTGCGGCGTCTCGGGCTTCGGCCCTGGCTCGTCGCGCGTGATTATCTACTCGAGACCAATTCGAGACCCGTGAGCATCGCCGTCTTTGAAAACGCCTTCTTCCGCGGCCCCGATGGCCAGGGGCTCACCTTTGGGAATCTTCCTTCGACACCGGTGTTGTTTCTCTGCTCATCGCGGATGGGTAACCCCTCGGGACCCTTCATCCAGACCCGGCTCGCCTACCGGCACTACCTCGAGGTGCCGCCTGAGGCGCCTTGGGCCCCGCCCGTGCTGCAAACCTTCGAGAATACCGGTGCCGACCCGATGCGTGCCTCGTTGGCGGAAGCCTGCTACAACAGCATCTCGTATCCAGCGCTGATGCGTTCGGGACTCATACGGGTATTCGAAGATCCGGCGTGGATTATGGCCGGTCTCGATACTGCCGAACGTGATCGCATGCACCTGGCGCGCGAGGGACTCCCCCCGGGGACCCTCATCGAGCTGAAAGACGGCGGCCTGATTGACAACCGCGCTGTATTTGTCATCGGCGAAATTTTCGCAAACCTTATCCGCGAGGGCGCCGTCGAACGGCCGCCTTTACTCATAAGCATCGACGCGTCCGTGCTCGATCTTCAGCCGCTGGGCCGCGAGCTCCCCGGCCGTACCGGCTGGATGGGCGAAATCGCCGCGTCGTACCTCGCTCTATGGCAGGCCACCCACCGCGCCAATGCCACGCTCATGGAACATCACGCCCGGGAAGGGGGATATCACCTGGTCCGGTTCGAACTCGCGGCGTGGATTCCCTGTCTCGAGCCCGTGACCGAAAGGGAGCACTTCGAGCGCGAGTATCTGGCCGCGTTATGCGCCGAGGAACCCGTCATCGGCACCGTCGAGCGGTTCGTTGAGGTCATGCGCGGCATGGGCACCTCGCTTGGCGCCCTGCCCCCCGAACAAATGGCCGCCGCACAGGTCGCCGCCCGCTTTGCCGTCTGGAAGGGCATGGACGGCTTGCGCCAATGGGCCTGGGCCTGCGGCGGCGACGATGCCGTGATTGTTGAGCGACCCTGAGCGTGGCCTGGCAAACACCGCGGGCTTCCGACAGACACTGCCCGTCTATTGAGATGGGACGACCTCGTTTTGCCTGCCGGCATCATGCAGTACCGGGCCGTTGGTGATGATCCTGTTCTCCTCCGCCGTCTCGCCAATCTTCACCGGCATCGTTGTTTCGTTGCGAAGGGTAACACGGCGTGCTGGCCCCTCCCCGTATGGCGACATACCCTCTCCCGCGGATGGCTGGCTATAGCCAATCAAAATGGGGAGCGGGCGCGGACGATGTTCATCGTGTTCAGAGCGCAGGGTCACTTGATGGCCCGATCCGTGAATGGTCGCCAGGCCATGCACCGTCATATCCGACACCGTGGGCACCAGAAACAGTTCCACCGCGGCATTGTCTCCCTCGACAAACAGCAGGGGACCGTACCGGGCATCCCCCCTGCTGTTGATGACTTTCGCATCGTTTGACACCCAGAAGCCGCGCTCGTTGCCGATGGCTTCACAGTTTTCAACATGCACGCCGCCCTGCGTTCTCAGTTCAAATCCGCCCCGCATATATTTCGCGGTACAGTTCCTGAAGACCAAATTCCCGGCCTGTGTGTAGGTGCGAAAACCATCCTCGGCCAAGGATTTCATGTATCCTGGGGTCACGCGGTTCTCGCCGTGGCGATTCTGGTATACAGACCGGAACGCCGCATCAAACGCGGGTCCCGAAGTCTCGGCAAGCATATCGTCGGTAGAGCGCATCGTGCCCTCGACGAAACAGTCTTCGAACACGTGATTATTGCCTCCTTGCACAAAGTATCCGTGGCCATAAGAGCGCATGTGAACACGGCACCCGACAAGCGTGGCGCTGTCTCCTGTGATGAGCACTGCGCTGTGCTTGCGATGGGAAATGACGGGACGGGGCCCCTTTCCAAACAGATCACCGTAACCGTAGGGAGAGGACCCCTGCACCCAGAATGTGCAGTCGCGCAAGGTGTTCTCAGCTCCGCTGATTTCAAATAGCGCACCGCCGGGCGACGTCGCGTCTCCCGTATTCGTAATAGCCAACCCGATGATGCTGTTGTGGTTCCCGGAAACCAGAAACTCGCTGGTGTGAATCGGGGGGCGCAAAGCCGTGCGAAGGGCCGTATCCACCTCGATCGTTACGCCGTTGAGATGGAACATATTGCCGCTCCCGCTGAACTCCAGAAACTGAAACACCTCGTTTTCGCGACGTTCAGCAAGTCGTTCCGCCGTAAGGTAATCGCTCAGACGATATATGCCGGGCCTCATCACCACCGTGTTGTCATTCTCAGCGGCATAGGCCGCCAGTTCCTCCAAACTGACCACGGAAACACGTTGCGTCTCCCCGTGCAACGGCAAGCTCACAAGACTCGCCACAACCCACACCAGTGCCAGGTTGCCGTATTGCCGCGCGCGCGAGGCGGCAACCGAAGACTTCGCTTCGAGGGGTACATGTCTCGTGGGGACACGATGCACTGCTTGCCTATGCTTCATCCGTTCTTGTTCCCTTCTCTGTGCTAGCCCGGATTCCCACCACATGCGGACAGGCTAACAGATTCGCGCGAGGAAGTGTACACTCCTTCCCCTTTAGAACAGGATTGCCAAATCT